>DONH01000464.1 GCA_003509235.1 Planctomycetaceae bacterium | reverse complement strand
TCTTTGACGGGGGGTAAAATCTTAGGCACCAATCGTGCCGCTGCTCGCCACGGGACATCAAGAACAACAGCATCTGCAGGCATACTGTCTTCTCCGCATAAAACTCCTGTCACGTGATGTGAGTGGTCGTACTGAATACGTGTTACAGACCGACCCGTATGAACAACGACTCCCTGGGATCTGAGCCAGGACACAAGCTTCCCTCCAAACAGTTCTCCGAGTGGCTCTATTGGCACCAAAAGATCCGCTGCCTGTGGGTGGGCGAAAAAACCATCTACAACTACTTTTCGAACTGCCGAAATCCCAACAAGCTCCATCGACTCTCCAAGCGCACTTTCGATCACAGGCTGCCAGAACAAATCAATGACACGCTTGGGCTGTCGCGAGTGAAGCCAGCAGGCTGCCGTTGGTTCTGTATCATCCGTCGGAATATTTTGACGGACTGCCAGTCGCATCATGCCATAGGCAAGCGCAAGTTTCTCCCAGATAGAAAAATGATGCATTCCAAACAAGAGTGGCAAAAGATGCAATGGAGCAGGAAGCCAGCCCGCTGGCGTACATCCTGACCGAGTGCCATCAGGACCAATAAACCAAAGCGTGCGATCACGGCGAAGCTTTGATCCGAAACCTGCTCGCTGGCAAAGATCTAGAAAGTTCGTGCAACATCCCATTGCGACATGCTGACAGGCATCAACAAGACTCCCATCCTGTGGATCCTCAAAAGAGGCTGCACGCCCACCACAATTCCGCCTTGATTCAATAACATCAACAGCAAACCCGCTTTCGGAAAGAGCCGCTGCAGCAGAAAGTCCAGCAAGCCCACCACCGACTACAACCACGCGACGGTGGTCACTCGTAGTATCAACACCTAGTTCGTCTTCTGTGTTCTTGCTCATAAAATCCCTACAACAACACTGTAGACACCCATCATCGGAAGTCGCCATTTTGACCCCCGAACCCGCTGCGTAAAAACTGCCGAGCCAGCCCGCTCGACGGTCCGAAATAATTCTCGATACACCCCGTACATCGCTCGAAACACACGCTGTCCGTCACTTGAAAGAAACTCGTCTAGGTGCTTTGCCTCGGCGAACCAGCGGCCAGCCCGTGATATTTCATTCGATGCAAGTAGATTGAAATTGGGCCCAATCCGACCTGCCAATAAATCATCTCTGTCACAGCCTGCGTCACGAAATGACTCTTCAGAAATATACACCCGCCCACGTTCTCGATCTTCAACTATATCCCTGAGGATATTTGTCCATTGAAATGCAAGTCCGCATGCGTCCGCTGGAGGCACCCATTCCTCTGCCGATATGCCTCGCCGAAGGCCCCAGATTGGAACAGCGGCCAACCCCACCGCAGAGGCAACTTTTCGACAGTACTCAATAAGCGCGTCCGTAGTCTCGTACCGTGATTGCGTGAGGTCAGACCGCACACCTTTTATGATGGCAAAAAGATGCTCGTGCGGAATAGAGTACCTACCCGCCGTGCGAGCGATAGAACGAAGTACTGGATCATCAACCACCTGCCCGTCGAGTGCGTTTCGTAGCATTCTCTCAAACTCATCAATGGCTTGGGACTTGTCGGACAATGTTCCTTCGCCATCCACAATGTCATCAGCAAGGCGACAGAATGCATATAAAGCGTTGGAACCCCTCCGCTTCTCAGGGGACAGCAAACGCAGAGGCAAAGCGAAGTTTGACCCGCTCTTCCGCAAGATCGATTGGCAGAAAGCTGCGTCCTCGTGCTGTGATGCGATCATGAAAACGATCCTCGGAACAAATTGCTCATTCGACTTAGCATCATGCCGATAGCTGCTTGGCCAGCGAGCCGTAGTTTGGCAATCCGATGCAGCGTTGGCCGGTTTGCAAGCGTGTCATAACCCGATCGCCGAATTGCATCGGCAACACCTCGCCCCCCCTCTAGGAACAGACTGATCGCTGGCCTCAGAACGGTCGGCGCTGTTTTCACCAACGACTCCCCTCTATCGAAACATGCCTCCGCCCATGCAACCTCTTCTGTGAGGAGTGCAATAAATTCGGAACCCGCGGGCGTGGATTCAAGCATCGCTTCAGTAACACCATGCCGTCTCATGTCTTCGGCCGGAAGATAGATTCGGCCGGCCACATGGTCGCGTCGCACATCTTGCCAGAAATTCACAAGTTGAAGCCCCGTACAGATGGAATCTGAAAGTTCGAATTGGCTCTTTTCTTGGCACTTCGCGAGGCACAACACAATTCGTCCTACTGGGTTTGCAGACCGACGACAGTAGTCAAGTAATTGCTCTCGAGATTCATACCGTTTTACTGTTTGATCTTGAATAAACGCATCGATTAAATCAGCAAACGGCTGTATCGTTAAATCATGGCGTTCAACGGTTCTGGAAAGAGCCACAAAAACAGGATGGTTAGGAGCACCAGCAAAACATTCTTCTAAACCGGACAGCCAGGCTTTCAATGCGTCTGTGGCATCTCCATCTGACTCATCTGCCAGGTCATCACTCCATCTCGCAAAGGTATATACATTCGCGAGATCTTGCCGCATATCAGCCGGAACAAGATGAGTTGCAACAGTAAAATTTTCGTAGTGAGCAGCTGCAACCTGTCGGCAGAATGATTCGGCCGATGCAAGGTCAAGGTCATTTGGCAGCGAAGCAAGTTTCCATGCTGTCGGATCCCGTCGAGTCACCTGACTTGGTTCAGCGTTTCCGACCGACATTGTTCTGGGGTACCCACGTGATAATCAAGGGACTTACTTTCGACACACCTTTATCTTACAGCAACAGTAGGAAACTCTCACAACATGTTCTCAGAGTAGCATTCCAGGCATCAAAAACTCAACTGTTTTCAGTCCGCGCTGCTGCTTCTTAAATCACTTTTTTGCGAACAAAACCAACAGCAATTGATGCGGCTACA
>DONH01000430.1:848-7053 GCA_003509235.1 Planctomycetaceae bacterium | reverse complement strand
AACGGATCAGGAAAAAGCACACTTGGTTATGCCATTATGGGGCACCCTTCTTACGAGGTAACAGAGGGTTCCGTCGAATTGATCGATAGCGATGGCGCACGACATGACATACTCGCTATGGAACCTGACGTACGGGCACGATCCGGTGTTTTTCTGGCATTTCAACGACCTATGTCAATCCCGGGCGTCCGGCTCGCAGATTTTCTTCGTCATTCTGTAACGAACGTTCGTAATCCTGACCGAAAAGAAGGTCAGGAACTCATGCCGATGCGAGATTTCCGAAAGGAACTCAAAAGTAAGATGCAAGAGCTGTCAATGGACTCCGACTTTGCTCGCCGGTACGTCAATGACGGTTTTTCTGGTGGAGAAATGAAGCGGGCAGAAATCTTGCAGTTGGCAATGCTTCGACCCCGGTTCGCCATCTTGGATGAGACTGACAGCGGTCTCGACGCCGATGCCGTGCGGCTTGCAAGTGAAAGTATTGCCAGAATCGGTGGAGCGGAAATGGGAATACTTATAATCACACATCATGAGCAGCTTTTAGAACACAACATCCCCTTACAAACCCATGTCATGTTAGGTGGGCGTATTGTTGAATCAGGAGGCCCGGAACTCGCAGCCGAACTTCACAAACAGGGCTATGATCGAATAAGAAAGGCTTACCCTGAAGCAGCAGCAGCGGAAGAGGCCATGGAAGCAGAACGTCGACTTGAAGCCACAACATCCTGACGCACCCGACACCATGTAAAGGAAATCATACGATGTCTATAGACAGTGAGGATTCTTCGACGCTCGCACTTGGGGAGATAAACAAGTACGACTTTCGTACAGACACTCCAACCGTTTTTAAAGCGCGTCGAGGACTCGACCGGGATATTGTTTCTCAGATTTCTGAAATGAAAAAAGAGCCGTCCTGGATGCGAGATTTCAGACTGAAATCACTCGACATTTTTAACGCCAGACCAATGCCGACTTGGGGCGGCAAAATCGGCATCGATTTCCAAGATATTTTTTATTACCTCAAGCCTGCTGAACAACAAGGTAAGACATGGGAAGAAGTTCCTGAAGAAATCAAAAAAACCTTCGACCGCCTTGGTATTCCAGAAGCGGAAAGAAAATTTCTTTCCGGCGTAAAAGCTCAGTTTGAAAGCGAGGTTGTCTACGGCTCGCTTCAGGAAGACCTTGCGAAGAAAGGTGTCATCTTCACTGACACTGACACCGCAGTGCGAGAACATCCAGACCTCCTACGGGAGTACTTCGGGACAATCATTCCACCTAACGACAACAAGTTCGCTGCTCTCAATTCGGCAGTTTGGTCAGGTGGCTCGTTTATTTACGTCCCCAAAGGCGTGTCTATCGAGTTTCCTCTTCAGGCATACTTCCGCATAAACGCGGAAAGTATGGGACAGTTCGAAAGAACGCTCATTATTGTTGATGAGGGTGCTCAAATTCATTACGTCGAGGGCTGCACTGCTCCGATGTACTCCACCGAGAGCCTTCATTCCGCAGTTGTTGAAATCGTTGTCAAAAAACACGGTCGTTGCCGCTACACAACGATTCAGAACTGGGCCAACAACATCTATAATCTGGTTACAAAACGTGCTCTTGCCTATGAGGGTGCCATGATGGAGTGGATTGACGGGAATCTCGGAAGCCAACTCACCATGAAGTATCCAGCTGTTCATATGATGGAGCCTGGAGCACGCGGTGAAATACTTTCCATAGCATTTGCAACTGCTGGGCAGCACCAAGATGCAGGTGCAAAACTCGTACATGCAGCGCCAAATACTTCTGGTCGTATTGTCTCGAAGAGTATCTCGAAAAACGGTGGCCGCTCGAGTTATCGTGGGCTTGTTCGTGTCGAGCCTGGAGCAAAGAAAAGTCGATCAAGTGTGGTTTGTGATGCACTTATTCTTGATGACATAAGTCGAAGTGACACATACCCATATATTGAAATCGAAGAACAAAACGTCTCGATTGGTCACGAGGCAAGTGTTTCAAAAATTGGAGAAGAACAATTATTTTACCTCAAAAGCCGTGGCCTTACCGAGGCCGAAGCCAGCACTATGATCGTAGGTGGTTTCATTGAGCCACTTGTCAAAGAACTTCCGATGGAATATGCCGTCGAGATGAACCGTCTGATCGAACTGCAGATGGAAGGTTCTGTTGGCTAACCCACTCCTCTCCCCTGACCTCACCATTCTGGCTTCATGACGACGACAACAGCCCCAGCCTCCGTATTTAATCGCGAAGCGCTCGAACAGCTACTTGCTGAAACTCCCCTACCCGAATGGGCGGATCAGCACCGGCGCGCCTGCATGGATCAATTTGAGAAACTTGCTTTACCGGATCGTCGACAAGAACACTGGATGCGGACCGATCTTCGAATGTTTAAGCCGGACATGTGGGGACTGCGACCGGCACCATCTTCTGAGCCACCTACAGGCCTCCTTTCCGCTCGCTTTCCATCCTCCAATGATCAATCTCGTGACGTTCAGACAATGGGACAACCTGACTACGCGGGCCATTTCAAGACAATGAACGGCCATGTTGTACAAAATGAAATTGATCCGGCTCTTGCGGATAAGGGTGTTGTTTTTGGAACTGCCGAAGATGTGCTTGCCAGTAACGGTGACGTGCTGAAGAAACACTGGCTTCAGACCATCGATTCAAAGCATGATTATTTTGCTGCCCTACACGGAGCGTTTCACCGTGGCAGTATGATTCTTTATGTTCCCCCGGGCATCCGTATTGCAGAACCAATTCATTGCCTCGCTGCTATTGATAACGGAGGCGTTGACACGTCACATGTACTTGTTGTTCTAGGAGAAGACGCTGAAGCTACCGTTCTTACAGAAACTGCTACGTGTGAAACCACTGGATCGGGAACCGGTTTCCACTGCGGCGGCACCGAGATCGTTGTCGGAAAAAATTCTTTCCTTCGAATGGTTAATGTCCAAAACTGGGACCGAGGCGTGTGGCACATCGCTCGTCAAAAAGCAGTTGTTCACCAAAATGCAAAATTGCAATGGACGCTTGCAGCACTTGGAAGCCGATTATCTCAAGTAGCCCAAGATGTCGCGCTCGTTGGAAAAAATGCTGAAGCTCAAGTTAATGGCGTTATGTTTACAGAAGGCAAGCAACAGCTTGTTTACAATACACTCCAGCATCACGAAGCGTTATCATGCCGCAGTGATCTTCTCTACAAAGGAGCACTACAAGATCGCAGCCGAATTGTCTGGCGAGGAATGATCAAGGTTGATAAAGCAGCCCAAAAAACAGATGGCTACCAGCGAAATGACAACTTGATGCTTTCGGAGGCGGCACGGTCTGACTCAATTCCTGGTCTTGAGATCGAGGCTGATGACGTTCGCTGTACTCACGGTGCAACCAGTGGTCGCGTTGATGAGGAACAAATCTTTTACGCACAAGCTCGGGGATTATCAGCGGATGAGGCAGCGAGACTCGTCGTCGCAGGATTTTTCCAACAGGTTTTTGATCGAATAACAATTCCCTCTGTTCGAGAAGCGTTGGCAACGGCAATAGGAAGTCGAATTCGAAGAGTCTCTTAATTTTGCAAAAATAGTTGTTGTTCAAGCCCACGAAAAGACTTTCCTCCATGCCTGAATTCATCCATGTTGCCGACGCTTCCGATGTACCAGACCCAGGAACGTTACTTGTCGAAGTAGATGAGGAAATGGTGGCCTTATTTCATGTGATGGGTTCATTTTATGCCATCGATGACATTTGTACTCATGATGGTGGCCCGCTTGTGGATGGAGAACTCGAGGGCTACACCATCATCTGTTCGAGACATGGCGCAAAGTTTGATATTCGTACTGGCGCAGCACTTTCGATGCCCGCTATTCGCCCAACTCGTTCTCATGATGTAAAAGTAGAAGATGGATCCGTCTTCGTACGTCTCCGTGAAACAGGGTCCGGTCCTGGTATAATCCCCACTTCATACTCTGCAGCAGAAACAACTAACTCAAACGCCTCTTCACTCCAGTCCACGAATGAGAAAGGTGCTGTCGTGCCACCAGCAGATTCAGATAAGAATACTGAAACTCAAAGCCTCACAAGCCAGACTCTCTCTGAGGACCTTGTTCGCGAATTACTGAAGCAGGTTAAAGACCCGGAATTATTTGTAAACATTGTTGACCTAGGACTGATTTACGACGTCTCTTTCAACCCGGCACCAGACAACTCAAAACAACTTGTCTCGATTGATATGACAATGACAAGTCCAGCCTGTCCTGCTGGACCACAACTCATTGCCGATACAAAACGTGTCGTCAACACGCACGAAGATGTCGCTGATGTCGAGGTTCGGATTGTTATGGAACCACCGTGGACACCAGACCGCATGACCGACGATGCCCGCGACCAGCTGGGAATCTTCTGATTTCTCTTTCAACTGCACTTCAGCATGCGTCTTTTACTTTATGAATGGTGCTGCTCAGGTGGAATGCAGAGTGAATCTGCTCGAAACATTCTGCAGAAGGCCCCTCTTGAAGACTTCCTGAGGGAAGGCCGCCTCATGCTTGAGACACTGGCATGTGATGCCGAAAAAAATGCAGATCTGAATATCACTGTGATGATTGACGCAACCCTTCCGGCGACTGAAGTTCCATACTTTTCTGAACATATTACTGTTGAGAAAATTGCCTCTAGCAAGAGCCACTCGTCACTGCTTGCAATGGCCTCTGAGGCTGACCAGATCATTCTCATCGCGCCGGAAACTCATAGTATTTTATTCCAGACCATCATCGCAGTGGAGCAAGCAGGTTTCGGAGATAGGCTTGTCAATTGCCCAGTGCCTTTTATCCGCGCTGCAAGCGACAAGCAGACGACATGCGCGATGCTCGCCGCAGCTGGTATTCCAACACCGGCTGGCTGCACGCTACCCGCCGGTGGAAGCCTTCCTACCGGATTTCGACTTCCTGCAGTCCTCAAATCTCGTACAAGTGCTGGATGTGATGGCCTGATAACAATCTGGGACCGCTCCGATTTTGTCACCCCAATAACAGGCTCACGGCTCGAATGCCACGTTCCAGGCATCCCGAGTAGCGTCTGTTGTCTCTGTCGAGCCGATTCAATCATCCCACTACTCCCATTCGAACAAGTGTTCACTGACGCCCAACAGCCGGTGTACATCGGTGGTCGCCTTGCTCACGAAGATTATCATGCCCGGATGCAGTCTCTTGCAGTACGGTCGATTGAAGCTCTCAACAAAGCAACGCAGGCCAAAGCCCATGGCTGGGTCGGAGTTGATATGATTCTGGGCAGTTGTGATGAAGGGCACGACGACCGAGTGCTTGAAATCAATCCTCGTCTCACTACTTCTTTTGTTGGTTTATCTCGTGCCCAGCACGGTGGCCTCATTCATCCACTCCTCAATCACATCCAAGGTGAGGAAATCAACATTGGGCCATGGAATACTGAATTTTGTGAGTTTTCCGTGGCGTAACATTTACACGTAATGGTTTTCGTTCATGTCATCAACGTCGATCAATTCATGGCTGGCTTTTGATATTGGTGGAGCCAATATCAAGGCTGCTGACGGACGCGGGTGGTCATACAGTGAACCTTTTGCAATGTGGCAGGAATGGAAGCGACTCCCCGATATCCTCGCTCACATAAAAAACCTCCACCCGTCCAGCCACTATGCCGTCACCATGACGGGTGAGATTGCTGACTGCTTTTCTGGTCGCAGCGAGGGCGTCAGGCACATTGTTGAATCATGTTCTATTACCCTAGGCAAAAGAGACGTCGTTTTCTATTGCGTCGATGGCTCCCTTCTTGGGGCGACTGAGGCTATAAACCAACCGCTCCAAGTCGCTGCTTCAAACTGGCATGCTTTGGCTCGACTCGCTGGCTCGTTTGTCTCTTCAGGGCGTAGCTGGCTGATTGATATTGGCTCAACAACCACTGACATTGTGCCCCTGGCATGCGGACAGCCAATTCCTCAGGGGACGAATGACTGGGATCGGCTTCTCTGCGGTGAACTCGTCTATACAGGCATGGAACGCACGCCGATACCCGCACTCAGACAGTCGCTGCCTCACCGGGGAAACTCACGGCCAGTTGCATGTGAGTGCTTTGCCACGTCACATGATGCCTGGCTCCTTCTCGGCGTCCTGCCTGAAGACACCCAATCAAGCACTACAGCCGATCACAAGCCGGCTACTCGTGATGCGGCTCT
>DONH01000430.1:0-541 GCA_003509235.1 Planctomycetaceae bacterium | reverse complement strand
CTCGTGATGCGGCTCGCATTCGTATGGCTCGTTCTATGCTTCTTGAACCAGCATCGTTTACTTTTGCGGATGCGATTGAAGCAGCGACGGCAATTGCCGACTCGCAGACTCGTTTGATTCAAAATGCCATGGAGTCAATGATCCAAAACCTACTCCCGGAAGATCATGTCGTACTAAGTGGACAAGGTGAGATGTTGGCAAGAAGAGTTCTTGATTATATGAACTGGGATCCTCAAATAGTTTCTCTCAAGGAAATCGTGGGCGCTGATCTGTCTCGTGTCGCTCCAGCGCACGCCGTAGCAAAGATAGCGCAGCAGATATTATGAACATAATAACATCACAGAAAGAAAGCCCGTGGGACTGGCAGCGTGGCTGGCTTCGCCAATCACGAGACAGGAGTAAACAGCTCCGCGTTATCGTCAGAATCGGTGGTAGCCTTTTCTCAACTTCTGGATGGCAACACGCTGTTCAATCGCTCATTACACAAGAATCATTGTCTAACCATTCAGTAGTCATTCTTGCGGGGGGAGGTGCTCTTGTA
>DONH01000374.1 GCA_003509235.1 Planctomycetaceae bacterium | reverse complement strand
ACCGAACATCACGGTTGCTCTCGAGGCTTCGGGAATAGTTCCTGACCCCGGATGCTATGATCTGGTTGTTGCAAATCCGCCCTATTACTCAGATTTTCGCATAGCTGAAATGTTTGTGAACTCAGCCAAAACTGCGCTTGCACCTGGGGGTACCCTCCTTCTGATTACAAAGCAACCTTCCTGGTTTTTAGAACAGTTGCCTCAGGCTTGGAATGACGTAGCACAGGAACTTGTGAAGGGGTACCACATCATTGAGGCAGTCAAAGGACCGTAGCTGCGTTTAAGGATGGAGTTAGCGATTCACGTGGACCACTTTTGAAGGCGGGAAGCCATTAAAATGAGTTGAACTGGCCGCAGAATAGGCACCAATCGTGTTGCTGTAAAGATGATCTCCAATCTTCAGGTCAGGCAGTTGCTCAGCAAGGCTAATTGTATCAAGTGCGTCACACGTAGGTCCGAAGACAGCGCACAGTTGAGTTGGGCCAGATTTAAAACTCTTCATGCGGTAGGTACAGTGGTCAAAAATGATGCCCGAGTAGGTGTGGTAAACGCCATCGTCTACGTAATAGCAGAGTTTGTCGTTGCGAACTGCTTTCCCAATAATTTTTGAAACAGCGGATCCTGCAGAGGCAACAAGAAATCTTCCTGGTTCAGCAAGAATTTCAATCGACTTTGGAAACAAACGGTCGAGTTCGTAATTAATTTTTTTTGCGAGCGTCGCAAACCTAGGCACACTTGCGTCGTACGCGGCAGGGAAACCACCACCGATGTCAAGCAGTTGTAAATCGAAGCCACGAGATTTTGCTTCTGCAAAAATGCCTGCTGAAAGATGAATTGCCTGAATGTAATTCTCAGGATTCGTACACTGGCTTCCTACATGAAATGAGACACCTTCAACTGCCAGTCCGTGATCGTGTGCGCAGGTTATTAACTGGACTGCTTCGCCTGGAAGCGCTCCAAATTTACTTGACAATTCGACCATCGACCCTGTGTTTGGCACACGAAGTCGAAGAGCGAGTCCTGCGTTTGGCGCGTGCTTTGCAATTTTCTTTACTTCTTCCTCGTTATCAAATGTTACGAGTGGTTTGTAGCGGTCAAGTTCCTGCAGCGTCTCAATGGGTTTTATTGGATTGGCATAAATGATTTTGTCCCAGATAAAATCCTGGCGTTCTTGCGGCGGCAAGTCTTCGATGAAACGATAGACAGTGTGGAATTCCTGCATGCTGGCAACATCGAAACTGCCACCAAGTTTGTAAAACGTTTCTACAACAACGGGATCACTGTTCACTTTAACGGCATAGTACGCCTGAACTCGTGGGAAGTGCTTTCGAAATAACGCGTAGTTTTTCCGTAGTTCCGCATGATCAATAACAAACAAAGGTGTGCCGTGAGTCTTGGCTAGCTGAAGCAAGGTTTTTTTATTCATCCGGATGATGCCTCATGTAGAGCGAGCAGTTCAACCATGTGTAAATAGGAAAAGTTTTTGAATTAATGGGCAATCAGTTTTTATCCTCGGTTTGCAGGAAGTTTTTAAATTGCCAGGGGTCTTCGGCATCAATGTCCGGATTGTTGTGCCCATGGAATGCGACAGAAGTGTTCTTTAGTGGTGTCCAATCTGAACGCATTGAAATAAATTTTCCGAGGTATGGTTTCGCAATATCGAGAACATAGTCGTGTGGTAAATCATCAGGAAGACGCACGCCCTCTTGTGGATTTTCAATCATCCACATACATGCGGCAACTACGGAAATTGCAACCTGCATCGTGGTTGCATTTTGATGAGGTACAAGTTGCCGTGATTCTTCAATCGACAGGTCACTCCCGCACCACCAAGATGTTAGTGGGTGTCCCATAACCAGAGCGCCAAGTACATCTGCTCCGTGTGTGATTTCATCAGTCATGATGCGGGTGCGAGGTTGGAGTTCATATTTGTAGCCGCGAAGTTCCCAAAGACTGGCAATAGCTGCATCGCACGGGCAATAGGCATAGTGCACCGTGGGGCGATACATTGTTTCACCAGCATTGTCTCGGACAGAGAGCTTTTCAGTAATGCTAAAAGCTTCACCGTGTCGAACCACCATGCCTGTGATGGTGTAATCCGGAACCCAACTGGACACGTATGTATTCATCCCCATGCGGGCCAGGCAGATTTGGCTCTTTGGGCCATCCTTGTGTTCGTATGCAAACGGAGGAAGCTCTTTTTCATGAGTGCCCCATCCCATCTCAGCGGTGGTTGTTCCTTCCTCACGAAAGCCCTCAACGCTCCAGGTGTTGACGAACTCGTTAACTTCTTTAGGTGAAGTAGAAATCTGCGTGTCACGTTCACTGCAGTGGATTACTTTTACTCCTAGTTCCTTCGCAAGGTGATTAAAGGTGTGTGTTTTTCGATACTGTGCAATCCTTTCAGCCTGTTGGCCGGAAAACTTTTCTTCTTCAAGGCATGCGTCGGCAATATCAAGCAGCGCATGCTTCGTAAAATGACTGATCAGCCCAGGGTTTGCGCCGTGCTCAAGGACAGCCGTTGGTCCTTGTTCAGTCCACTGTGAGATCATTCGACGAAGGTTCATATGACGCCAGTAAAGAGTGAGTTGTGTAGGATGGGCATTCTTTGCATGTTCATATGGATCCCAGAGCTCAACGGATGTATTCAGGTAGAGCACGCCGTGGTCATGGCACCAGCTAACAATCTCACAGCAGTCAATGTTCCATGCGAGATCAATGAGCAAATCACCCTCACTGACATAGCGTTGGAGCACGTTGCCTAAATTATCCGGGCAGACCTTGTCTTGAACGAAGGTGACACCTCGTTCGATCCACGGGCGCAGTGCTTCCTCATCCGGTTCAAAATCAATAATGGTTATATTTGAAGGGTCAATTTTTATGTGTTTTAACAGAATTGGTAGCGTGCAACGAGCAACAAACCCAAAGCCAACGAATAAAATTTTGTTGTCAAATGTGACCATGCGAGAAACCAACTCCTGAGGTAATGCAATACGCGGAAAAATGAAACGTTCATAAAACTATTGGTTCAGAAATGAGCACAAAGTATAACGTTGATTCCGTCGATCAACGTTACTCGTAGATTTGCTTGCAAAAAGATGTATCGAAAACTGAATAAACAAATGTTTTAGGTTTACGAATACTTGTTTATGCTGCCGTCTGGATATGAAACCAGTGCAGTTATTGGTTTCTCCCGCCCTGCCTAAATCAGATTGTTGTTTCCAAT
>DONH01000010.1 GCA_003509235.1 Planctomycetaceae bacterium | reverse complement strand
CTTTGTATTTGCAGTTGTCTTCGGCTATTTCGGCGTGCCACTGAAATATCAATACCGCGTCCTGTTTTGGGGAATACTCGGTGCTGTTTTAATGCGACTGACTTTTGTTCTTGTGGGTGCAGAACTTGTTGAACGATTCCAAGGTATCCTTTGGCTCTTCGGTGGATTCCTCGTTTACACAGGTCTGAAACTTGCTTTTTCGAGTGGAGATGTGCATCCAGAAGACAATCTCCTTCTAAAGTTTTTCCGACGGTTTATTCCTGTCACAACCAAGCCTGCAGGTGACCGGTTCTTCGTTGAAGAAGCTGGACGATGGGTCGCAACACCACTTTTCCTTGTACTTATTGTTGTTGAGAGTACTGACGTCCTCTTTGCAGTTGACAGTGTGCCAGCGATCTTCGGAGTTGTTAATCAACATGCCCATTATTTTCGGTTCGTTGTTTTCACCTCGAATGTTTTCGCTATCCTTGGACTCCGCGCACTGTACTTTCTCTTGGCGGGAGTCATGGATCTTTTCCGCTTTCTTAATTATGGACTGTCAGCTGTTCTCGTTTTTGTTGGCGGCAAGATGATTACTGAAGCCGCCCATCACACTGAATGGGTAGCAGAAATAGGAGGTTGGGACGCTCACGCTCAAGGACATCTTGTGCCGCCATGGGCATCTCTTCTTGTTATTATTAGCCTCATCGGCATCAGTGTCGCCGCATCTCTCCTATTTCCCGGAACAAAAAAGAATGAGGTCAAGGAGCATGCAGATACCTCTTCTCCAGATGAGTAGGTTTTCTAATGGGCATGCCCGTTTGACAACAATGCGTCGCGTCTAATCTGCGACTCTCACCAATCTACTGGTCTCTGGAAATAAATAGTTACCGTCGTACCTCTTCGTACAGAGATTCATGCGCGGCAGCCATATGATGTGACTGGTATTGTTTCCTCACGCGAGCGTGCCCGGCCATGCCATAATCAACAGCCCGCTTTTCATTACGAAGCATCTCTTCTAGACAACGCGCAAGATCGGCAATGTCTCCCGGCACGTGCACGTCGCCAGCAGGCGATGCCTCATGAATACCAAGTAGTTCAGGAAATGCACCCGAGGCCGATGCAACAACTGGCACGCCTGCCGCCATAGCTTCGATAACTGGAATTCCCTTTGCCTCAGGAACTGGCGTTGGCATCGCGAAGACATCAATCTCTTTTAATAAATCAATCTTCTCATTGCGATCAACTTGTCCTCGCCAGCAAAACCGCTCAGCTATCCCTAGCTCTTGGGCCAGCGTGTGGCAACTCAACAAGTATTCCTCCTCAGCCGGAATGGTTGCTCCTGCCGCGACTAATTCGACATCCATCCCTTTTCCCACAAGATGTGCTGTCGCCTGAATCACCTGATCTAGTCCTTTTTCCTGACACGCCCTTGCGAGATAACCAATTACTCGACGATCAGCTCGTGTGGTTCTCCGAGCAATCAGGTCGGGTGGATCGTTTGGAAAACCCTCTGGGTCAATCCCATGCGGGATGACCGTAACACACTCTTCCCGACAGCCGAGAATCTTCTGCATACGGTCAGCGTAGGGTTGATTGAGCGCAATAAACCGATCTACATCACCTGCTCTTTCGACAAGCAACTCCCGCACCTCGTGCTGATGCGGTTCGGGTAATTGAGAAATAAAAAGATCTTCACCCGAGAGGGTCACCACTAAAGACGCACCTGTCGCCTGCCTTATCGTTTTCGCTAGCCCAAGGAGAAGAACATTTGAGAGGTGAACAACATCTGGCTTTACATCACGAGCCAACCACTCTGCCAATCGATAGACCTCTTTCCGTTGACATCCCTCCTCCCCCTGCAACGTAGAAACAGTGAGCGGGCCGAGGTCCGCAGGACGAGTATTTCCAGTCCAACGTGATAACGCTCGCAAGAGCACCGGGCGATCAAAAAACCAATCAATCCAACGAGGTGTACGGCGAAAAAGGGATGACTTCTGTTGCAGAAAAACGTTGACACCTCCCATCACAACAATTGATTCTGCCACATTCTCCTCGTCAGACGTTGTTGGAACGTATGCCGGCACCAACATAGCCTCCCGCCCTCGCTGACGAAGAGTCCGGACAAGTGCATTGTCGTGGAGGCATGTCCCACAGATTCGACCCCCTGCACCAGCTGTAATTTGAACAATCTTCACAAGTCGCTGCTTCCTTTCATGCGCGGCCCGGCCGATTGAGGTGCAATAGAATGAGGGCAAGATCCGACGGAGTAATACCACTCACGCGACCGGCCTGGCTCAACGTGCGGGGTCTTATTTGTTCGAGTTTCTCGCGAGCCTCAGCTCGAAGATGCCTCACCCTGTCATAGTCAAATTCCTCTGGAATTGGCTTTTCTCCGTGTTGTTTCCTTCGCTCGATCCGCTGTTGCTCAACACGAAGGTATCCCGCATACCGGATATCATTCTCGATCTGTAATGCCACCTCGTGAGCAACAGAAGACAGTGCCGGAAGCGTTTCGAGGCAGTTTTTCCATGTCACTTCCGGTCGTTTAAGAAGATCAGCAAGCGTAACTCCATCCACACGATGACTAGCCAACGCAGTCATTGCTGCTTCAATCTCACTGACTTTTCGATTTAATCGATCGACACGATCAGGTTCAGCGAGACCGTACCTCTCGGCGACTGGCGTCAATCGCCTATCTGCATTGTCGTGCCGTAAAGCAAGCCGGTGCTCTGCCCGACTTGTGAACATACGGTACGGTTCATCAACGCCACAAGTCACAAGGTCATCGATTAATACACCGATGTACGACTCTTCCCTCGAAAGAATCATCGGCTCTGTTTTTCCAAGGCCCAGCGCGGCGTTCGTGCCAGCGACAAGTCCTTGTGCTGCTGCCTCTTCGTATCCCGTCGTGCCGTTAATCTGCCCAGCGAGAAAGAGTCCCGAAACAGGCTTGCTTTCAAGACTTAGAGTAAGCTGATCCGGAGGGGCGTAATCGTATTCGACGGCATAGCCATACCGCATTATTTCTGCCTGTTCGAGACCAGGAATCATTCGAATAATAACGTCCTGAACATCTCTTGGCAGGCTTGTGGAAATACCGTTGACGTACACTTCGTGCGTCCGCTGTCCCTCAGGTTCGAGAAAAAGTTGGTGACTCTCCTTATCCGAAAAACGAACAACCTTGTCTTCGATACTTGGGCAGTAACGTGGACCACGTGAATTAATCTGGCCACTGTACATTGGCGCACGATGCAGATTCTGGCGGATCACTTCATGAATTTCAGGAGTCGTTCTCGTAATCCAACATGAAAGCTGCTCTCGTTGAATTGAGTCTGTCAAAAAAGAAAACTGCTGTGGAGTCGCATCTCCTGGCTGTTCCTGCAGCTGCTTCGTGTCGATCGTTCCACCATGCAGTCGGCACGGCGTGCCTGTTTTGAATCGATTGAGCCGGAAGCCAACTTCTTGAAGAGCGTGGCTTACTCCAGCAGTTGTCCCCTCCCCTGCTCGACCACCAGGCGTCTGGGCTTCCCCCGTATGCATGACCGCCTGCAGAAACGTACCTGTTGTGAGCACAACTGCCTCGGCACGGTACTCGATTCCGCCTCGAGCAATGACGCCTGCGATCTGCCTCCGCGCTGATTTTCCACCAGCTTTTATCTGCGTATCAAACAGAAGCCCTTCAATCATTTCTTGCCGGAGCACGAGATTCGGTGTCGACTCAACGAGATGCTTCACCTCCATCTGATACTGACGCTTATCAGCCTGCGCCCGAGGCCCATGCATTGCCGGGCCTTTCGAACGATTCAGTACACGGTACTGAATACCACTGGCATCAATAGCGCGCCCCATGAGACCACCCAGTGCATCGACTTCGCGTACCAACTGCCCTTTCCCAACGCCACCAATGGCAGGGTTGCAGCTCATCTGGCCAACTGTATCGCAGTTGGCTGTGAGCAGCGCCGTTCGAGCACCAAGCCTTGCTGCGGCTGCGGCTGCCTCGACGCCAGCATGCCCCCCACCAATAACTACCACATCAAAGTTATAGGTCGCAGACATTCAAACACCTTCGGAGATACGACATCGATCTTTTCATGATAATTGATTGTCGCGAATGAAGATATCGTCCCAAAATCGCTTCCATAGCGCGAAGAGTCGCATAAATCAGCATGTGTATGCCGGGAACACCGGATACCACGGGCCCGAATCAGCGACGCCTAGGCAGCTCGGCGGTTTCCTTGACCAGGGACTTTGAGACCGAATAAGGAAAAAATGTCCTCGGCTGACATACTTACAGCAGGCTCCGGCTCGGCCTGCGAAAGAATCACATCAGAGAGGTTCCGCTTCCTCGCTAACACTTCATCAATTCGCTCTTCAATTGTGCCGACAGAAAGAAACTTTGTAACTGTCACCGCACCCACTGCTCCAATCCGATGAGCGCGGTTGATCGCTTGATCCTCTATGGCTGGATTCCACCATCTATCGAACAGAAAAACGTATTGTGAAAATTGGAGATTGAGTCCCACTGCACCTGCTCCATATGACAGTAAGAGCACCGAGTGCTGGCTTTTATTTCGAAAGGATTGGATGGCTTCATCTCGAGCTGCTGTCGACATACCCCCGTGATATTCGAGTGGTCCGAAACTTTTCAATCTCTCACGAAGACGAGAAAGCGTATCGACCCATTGACTAAAGACTATTGCCTTCCGGCCACTGGACTGCACCTCTTCAAGCTCTGCTACAAGGCAATCTGTCTTCGCGCTTGCACGTGTTGCCGTATCAAAGTTACATATTTGCTTCAGTCGCAGCACTAGTTCAAACACATGCTGAATGGTTGCCTCCTGCCCCATCTCAGAAAGCCTCAGAACACCTTCCTCTTCGGCCCTCCGATACGTCTCTCGCTGTTCATTTGAAAGCTCAATATATCGATCAGTATCAAGTCGAGGTGGCATATCTTTTAGGACTTTGTCTTTTGTTCGTCTGAGGCAATGCCCTTTGGCCGCAGTACCCAGAACCCGAGGAGACATACCATCATGAACCTGCCCTGGTGCAACAAAATCAAAGATACCCACAAGATCTTCAGATCGATTCTCAACCGGAGTCCCTGTCAACGCCCATGAGCGTTTTCGTGGAATCGAACAGACTGCTTTGCTTGTCTGGCTTGCGCGATTCTTGATCCGCTGTGCTTCATCGAGTATGACGAGGTCAAACTCGGCACGCATTTCATCAAGAATTGGACGGTCACGAATAACAGCTTCGTAGTGAGCTACCTTGACAGG
>DONH01000412.1:5102-15007 GCA_003509235.1 Planctomycetaceae bacterium | reverse complement strand
TCCAACCCGATGACGTCGCCATTGGTATTGCATCGTCGGGGTTTCGCTCCAATGGATACAGTTTAATACGGAAGGTTGTCTTCGAGATTGCTGGGCTCAAGATAGACGATAGGGTTTCCGAATGTAATGAGAAAACAGTAGGAGAGTTGCTGCTCGAACCAACACAACTTTATGCACAGCCAATTCGTTCTGTCTTACGGCATTATCGTGTAAAACAGGTGGTCCACGGCATTGCCCACATTACAGGCGGTGGCCTTGAAGAAAATTTGGCCCGAATTGTACCACCATCAATACAAATTCAAATTGAACGTGGTAGTTGGGAAATCCCATCTGTTTTCGGTTGGCTTCAAAAGCTTGGAAGTATTGAACAGGCAGAGATGGACCGGGTGTTCAATATGGGGGTTGGTATGGTGTTGGTTGTGTCGCCACATTTCGTTGATAGCATTATGCACCAGTTACGAGAACACGGCATGCAACCCTGGAAAATTGGCTACGCCACTGCTGCTGACGATGGAAGTGATCGAGTAGTCGTCAGTTAAGCGAAAGTGTTGAATTAACGCCCGAGCAAAGGTCCTTCGATGAAATGCCCGACTTGTGGTGCTGCTGTTCCGGCTGGTGTCAATATTCGGGTGATGAATATCCAGTACAGTTGGAAGCAGTTGCTTTTTATTGTGCCGATAACGCTTTTAGGATTCTGGCTCTTGGAACATTGACAATCCCGTGGGGTGACGTGATAAAGGGACTCGTCGTTCGGCAATTAGAAAAAAACTTAGTTTTCAGGATCCTCAAGAGGCAGGTCCGTAGTTACTGGCCTCGTGAAAAATCTTGGCAAACGTGATTGGTCAGGTGTTACGATCGAAGCAGAATTTGTTGCCCAGGCAGGTTTCTCGACGAGGCACCAGAATATCTACGAAGTGATATCTTGGGCGAAGCTGAAGAACATTTCAAAATGGAGATTCGTAGTCCAGGAAATGCTTTAACAGCCGAGACCACGACTCTCAAGGTGAAGATATCCGGGGGGCGTTCAAACCTTTCTAATGATTTTGGTCCAGTACAGGGATTCCTGAATGATGGAAAATCAAGTGATTCATTCACAGCCAAGTTTTGTTTTGGCAAACGAACAGATCTCTGTTGCCATCACAAAACGTGGTGGACATATGGCGCCAGTGATCTTCAAAAATGAGGACGGCCAACAGATTTCACCGTATTACATCAGCCCTTGGCAGGATGAAGAGCCTGCGAATTTGCCGGCAGAAGTTCTTGTGCCACTACGAGGAGACTTTTTCTGTATGCCGTTTGGTGGGAATGCCATTGAATACAAAGGCGAGAAGCATCCTCCACATGGCGAGACGGCTACCGCGGTATGGTCGTTTGTAGATGAGGAGAGTTCTCGGCCTGATTCTTCACAAATAACTCTTGCTTTAGATACACACATTCGAAAGGGTCGGGTCACAAAAGAAATCTTCCTCCGTGAGCGGCACCCGGTTGTGTATCAGCGACACACCGTTGAGGGTTTCGTTGGCCCGACATCTGTTGGACATCACGCAATACTTGCAATGCCTGATGAAAAAAAAGTATTTGCAATCTCAACAAGCCCTTTTTCTCTGGGCATGACAAATCCGGGAGTTTTTAGCGATCCGTATCATGGGGAGTATCAATTGCTTGCTGTTGGTAAGACATTTAGTGATATAAAAGAGATACCAACGCTCTTCAAAGACCCGGATGTCGTCGATTGCTCCCGACTTCCGATACAACGTGGATTTTCTGATTTATTTGCAGTTGTCGCAGACACTGATGCGTTGGATGGTAGGCCGGCGTGGACAACTGCCGTCAATACGAAGGAGCACTGGGTTTGGTTTTCACTTCGCGACCCACGAACGTTGCCGATGACCGCTTTCTGGCTTGAGAATCATGGGCGACATTCTTTCCCGTGGAGCGGACGTAATCAATGCCTTGGGGTGGAAGATATCTGTGGCTACTTCGCTGTAAAGTTGGCGGCGTCAGCGAATGAAAATACACTGAGTGAGCAGGGAATCGCAACGTCGATAGCGTGTTCTGATGCAACGCCAACCGATATCCGTAACATTCAGGGTGCTGTATCGGTGCCAGCTACGTTTGACCGTGTGAAAGAGATAAGTTTTGGTGAGAACGAGATCACGCTTCTGTCAGAGAGTGGGCAGGTTGTGACTGTTCCCTTGAACTATAACTTTGTTCTTGGGGAGGGGAGAGCCCCATAGGCAATCGTTAGCACCCTTTTGATTTGATTCGGCGATCCTAGAGGATATCACCGTCGGCCATCCCTGCCAGGCGATTGAAGGTCTCTTGTTCTAGAGCGAAGGAAAGTCCACGGACTGCTCCATCCGCGGTTGCAAACATTACTACGCCTGGGTGAAGGCTGGTAAAGAGTGGTTTTTCCTGGTTGGGTGTATCACCCAATCCATAAAGAACAGGCCAACCCTCAGCGCCAAGCCACGTAATGGCGGCACGATTCTCACCAAATAAAAGAGTGTTGCTCGTTCCGTCGCGAGCCCGTTTGAGAGAATGAGGAATCCTGTTTACAAATAATCCAACGTATTGTTTTTCAGAGGGTGTATTTCCGGCCTTACCAGACACGCCTACATAATTTGATCGACCGTAGTCCTTCTCTCTGCGGCCTCTTATTTCAACCTGTATTCCATCGGTAGTTTCATAAGTGAACAAAGTGTCAATGAGGTTGGTATGAAGTGGAAGGAGAGCTGAAGGGCAGAGAAAAACACTCGGCTGAGTGAATGCTGCTTCCTTTGTTGATTTGCCAGATGCCCAATGCCCTTTATAAGTTTGACCAGGGTATTTGCGAGAATGTTGACGGAGGAGAAGAGGGTTGAGTCTGTCCTGCGTGCCAGTTTCTTCCAGAAAACTCAGCAATACAGGAAGCATGCCAATGTTCGCAAAGTCCCATTGCCAAGTAGAAGGTGCCTCGGCGATATCGTTCATACCATTTCCGTTGGCATCCCAAGGTCCAAGGAACCCAATGGGGAGGCGCCCGTGAAGGGACTCATAGTTGAGCGCTGACAATGAGATCTGCTTGAGATTACTGGAGCAGGCCATCCGTCGGGCTGTTTCACGCGAATTTTGAACAGCAGGCAGAAGGAGTGCTACGAGAACCCCAACGATAGCGATGACTACAAGAAGCTCAATAAGTGTGAAGGCTTTTTCATCTCTAGGTTTTAGCACGAGTGATTCTTCCGAAGATGACACATTTTTACCGATCTTTATAATCTTAATGTCTTAAGTTATGGACCCTTATCATGTGTTCACTGGAGCCCGATCTCAAAAGCAGGCAACCCCACCATAATGCCACTAAAACATGGCATTCTTTGTGACACGGCTAACGACTGCTGGTGATACACAAAGAAATTTCCGTTGTCTTGAAGCGATGTGGGTGACGTAGTTCATTCCCACGATCTGTGATTTTTCGTATTACCCGATATGTCCCCATGATACCGTTACCGTGCAACAATAGGCCGATTTGGTGGATGTGCTTGTAACTGTGAAATTTTCTAAGTTCTGGAGTTGGTTAGGTTTCACGTTTTATGTTGAGTGGTTACTCCGGAACAGAAGTTGGTATACAGACAGGAACAAGGAATAAGACCGTTTGGAAGAAGGCATGGCTTAGACATAGATTTTGGATTACAAAGACAGTCGCCTACTTCGAGTGCTTGTGCCAGGCTTTGTTAAATTCAGGGGGCAAACATGGTTAAACAAATCCGTTTATTTTTTCTCGGACTGTGGGCCTGCGCCGTTGGGTGCACAGCCATTACCAGCCTTGCGGCTGACAAGCCAAATATCGTTTTGGTTATGGCTGATGACCTAGGGATAGGAGACATATCTCCGACGAACACCAAGTGCAAGATCGCCACTCCGCGACTTCAGCAGTTGGCTGATAATGGGTTAACGCTTTTGGATGCACATAGCACAAGTTCAGTCTGCACGCCGACTCGATATGGATTACTGACGGGGAGGTACAACTGGCGTTCACGGTTGTCGCGTGGTGTTTTGAATGGGCGGAGTGAGCACCTTATTTCGGCGGAGCGGGCTACTCTCGGGCATCTCCTTCGCGAGTCAGGCTATCACACGGCAATGATTGGAAAATGGCACCTCGGTTGGGATTGGCACAAAGATGGAAAGACCATCGACTTTACAAAGCCTGTAGTCAATGGCCCGGACATCAACGGATTTGATTACTACTATGGGCATTGTGGCTCTTTGGATATGCCACCATATGTCTGGGTGGATACTGGCCAAGTGACTGCAGTGCCTGATCGTGAAGAAGGTGTGACGTCACAAGAAGATGCCTACGGCTGGTATCGAAAAGGTCCAATCGGTTCAGATTTTCATATTCCAGAGGTTTTGCCCCATCTTTTTGACAAATCAATAGAGTACGTTACGGCACACAGTGACGATGCAAAACAAGGCAAGCCCTTTTTTCTCTATTTGCCTCTGCCAGCGCCTCACACGCCAATCGTCCCAGTTGCCCCGTTCCGCGGTGCAAGTGGAATCAATCCATATGGTGATTTTGTTATGCAGGTTGACCACCTCATGGGTAGTCTTTTGGATTGTCTGAGCGAGCAAGGCCTCGAACAAAATACACTCGTCATTTTTACAAGTGATAATGGCTGCTCCCCGCAGGCAAATTTTGAAGTTCTCGAAGAGCATGGACACGACCCAAGCGGTATTTACCGTGGACATAAGGCAGATGTATTCGAAGGCGGTCACAGGGTTCCATTCATCGTGAAATGGCCGGGCCACATTCAGGCGGGAACGGTGAGCCGTGGCTTAACGTGTCACACCGACGTGTATGCGACTCTCGAAGAGGTAGTGGGCAAAGTTGGGGAAAGCGGCGGTGGCGAGGATGGATTCAGCCTTGTCCCAGTCTTTCATGGCAAACAATGCTCGGCGAGAACGGGATTGGTGAGTCACTCGATAGATGGTTCTTTTGCGATCCGCGACAGAGATTGGAAGCTCTGCCTTTGCTATGGAAGTGGTGGTTGGAGTGCACCGAAAGAAAAGCAAGCCAAGGCAGACGGGTTGCCACCGCTTCAACTGTTCAATCTCAGGAAGGATGTGTCAGAAACAGAAAATGTAGCGGAGCTCTACCCCGAAAAGGTGACTGCGTTACTTCAGCTTCTGGACGACTGGGTAAAAAACGGTCGTTCTACGCCTGGAAGGCAGTTGGCAAATGACCGTGAGGTGACGTTTTTGCCGAAGGGTGTTACGCTTCCTTCGGCTCACTGACAGGCACATTCATAGACGGTTTTCTATGAATTATATCACTGTGTGTTTTTTGTGAAAAATCCTGTGAATGTAAAACTTTGTTGCGATGGAAACATTTGCGAAAGCGTGAAATGTTGGTTGTGCCAGAAAACGAAACTCCGAGTATCAAATGGCTTGTTCAACCAATAATGTGGCAGTGGGGACTACAGATGAAACCCAAGCCGCGGTGCAAGTGATTCCAGAAATCATTCTTCAGACGTGGAAGGCTGATATCTTGCCTCTGCGGTGGAAGCACATCATCGCCTCCGTCAAGTGATGGCACCATGATTGGGAGTATTGGATTTGGGATGATGAGAGAATTAATGCCTACGGGCAAAAACATCACCCAGTCTTTTACCCATTCTTTGCAGGATTCAGCCGGAATATCATGAGAGCCGACGCGATGCGATATATCCTCATCTATGATATTAGTGGAATGTATTGCAATCTCGACTATGAGTTTATACGCCCTTACGACTACAGTAGTTCAGAGCTTGTATCGGGCCAAGAGTTTGACCGGGCCTATGGGAATTCAGTTGATCAAATCGCAAATTTTGCTTTTGCTTCGATCCCTGGGCATCCCTTTTGGAAAGATGTTTTGAATGATCTTCAGCAGAATCCCACGCAAGCGTTTTCATGCCTTGATGTGTGTGGGTTAACCGGTCCTGATTTGTTAAGCCGTGTTTATCAGGAAAATTCTCAACGCTACGACCATGTGACGCTCGAGCCCCGACGAGTCTTTCATCCGTTTCGTATGCGAGGTAAGAATGAACGGCAGATACTGCTTAACAACGGTACCACGATTGGTGTGTATCATGATTCTGGCAGTTGGAGAAAACGGTGGACTCTTACCTACCTGAAAGAAAAACTGCGAAAACTTTTGATTAACTAGTTGTCAGAACAAGTGTTTGATAGCTTAAGAATGGCAAAGGTACAAATTATTTGGTTGCGTATTCGCCTTTAAGGAGCTTGAATCTACCAAAGCAGATTGGCCATCGGCAGTGATATTGAATTGGTGATGCGCGAGTAGCAGACTCTGCAAGGATCACCCTATCTGTAGTGCTGAGTACGGACTGAGTGTTCTCCAAATTCAGCTATTTTTGAAAGACTACGGTGCGAACTGACTGTGGGGGAAGGAGTTCTCTATTTCCAATTTGTTCACAATTCCTGGATGTGTCCGTCTGATGCGCGGAGACAAATTTATATCCAGCATCAACCTGAATTGAGACATCTTTTGAGGTCTCGGAATCGTTGATGACAACCGCAATGAGCCGATTCTCGGCCTCGCCTACATAGGCAGATGCATGCACCCCCGATACGGCATCGAGATCCAGTCGTTTATAACCTTGGTGAATAAATTTTGAATATTGGGAGAAGACGTAGAATTTTTTCGTGCGTTCGATAAAGACCTGATGCTCACCAACCTGGTCGGCTGGGGCACATACAAGAACCAATCCCTCGTCGCGGTGTTTCTGCCGAATGTTTTCATCCTGTTCATTTCCTGGAGCAAGTGAATAGATGAGGCCCCACCAGAGAAATGCACTAGCTTGCGCGTCCACAAAAGTTGTGTGCATGTAGCGAGCCGCCTTGATTGCCTTCTGGTGTTCTGTGAGGTCGGCTGTCCACCCGTATGTGTGCCAATCATTGCCGTTCCATTGTGCGCCTGTTGTTTCGGTCATCCAGAGTTTCTTCGTGGGGATGAATTCATCTGCCAACTGTGCAAGCTTCTGTGTGTTGCCGACAAGTATTTCAAAGTTTCCATCTTCATTCTTTTGATAGCTGTCATACATATGGTAGGCTGCGACATCTACGTCTGGGCTCATTAGGGCAGGTAAAAACCGTCTGAACTCAGATGCGTCGGGTCCAATGTAGGCGAGGTCAGGTGCAGCAATCAGGAGGTCTGTCAAGTTGTTGGCTTCTAACCGTGGCTGTATAAATTGTTCGATAAAAGTCTTGAGACGCTCTGGTTCCCATCGGCAGGTCTGGGTTCCCTCATGAGACCAGTTTGACTCATTCTGTATACCGACAGTCGTCACATTAATACCGAGGCTTCGATAGAACTGTACTCTTGAAATAAGTTCATCGGCCCACTGTTCCATTCGGTCGTCTCGGAGGGTGTATTGTTCCGTTCCATCTATTTGTTCAGCGCGAAGCCAGTACTCGGGTTCGAGTTGGTCCGCAGAACGAGGCTGCCAGAAAGTTAAAAGTACCTGAAGTGATGGATTGACTGCCATCCCGCGCTTTAGGAGAGCGACATTGTGGTTAGTCAAGCCGGCTTTAGTAACCTCTCCTTGCACGCGAATGATATTCGCATTGAGCTCGTCAAGTGTGGCTTTGAGTGCTTTATTATCTGCCTTTGTGCCCCAAAACGCTACCGATCCGCCAAACCCGTCAATTGCCTGACGTCTGCGCGCCACACCAGTATCGATTTGGATGGTTGTTGGCGTTGCCTGAGTGGCAGATGTGGTTTTAAATGCAGTATTCGCATCAGCTTCTTTCATTCTCTTATGTAGTTCGGTCTCTGCAGCTGCTAGCGATTCTTTATACGCCGGAATATCCGCGCAGTTTGTCACCTCTCCGGGGTCTTTGCGAAGATCGGTCAGGACACGCGATCTCAATGTCCCGGTATCATTGTGAAACCACTCCGTGTAACGAAAATTTCTAAAGCGAATGCTATGTCCAAGGGACTTCCATGCCGGATATGAACTGTATGAACTATATCGGTGCCCAGATTCTGGACTATCGAGGAGGGCACGGAAGCTTCGTCCCTGACAATGGGCAGGTGTTTCAATGCCTGTCAGGTCACAAAGGGTTGGGTAGAGATCAATCAGCTCAACTAGTCTATCAGTCTTCAGGCCGGGCTTCATGCGAGGGTCTCGCACAATGAGAGGGACGCGGGTGTCACATTCGAAATTGGTGTGCTTGCACCACGATGAGTGATCACCCAGTTTCCAGCCGTGGTCGCCCCAGAGAACCACAATTGTATTGTCCGCAAGCCCTTTCTCTTCTAAAGCATCAAGGACGCGACCAACATTCGCATCAACAAAACTGGCTGCTGCGGCATATCCATGCAGGAGTTTTTTATTAAGAGATTGTGGAAAATCTTTTGGGCCGTCTCCAACATAGTCAACGTACCGCTGCATTTCATTTGCTTTGGTAAATGCAGCATCCTCCGGCCACTTTGGTGGTCGTCCACCGTTGGGTGGCATGGAAAAACTCTCACGTTCGTAGAGGTCCCAGTATTTTTTTGGGGCCACAAAGGGCAGGTGTGGCTTGGTGAATCCAACGGCAAGAAAGAATGGTTTTTCTCCATCTTTTGCCAATTGATCAAGGACTTGAATAGCGCGTGTCGCGCGTTTGCCATCGATATATGTGTCATCCGGAACGTCAGCACATTCCGTCATTGGACCTTCAGGTGGAGCATGCTTGCTTCCTTTTGTTTTGTCTTTAAGTGCTTGTATTACCAAGTCCTTGTTCTTTTGTAGAGCATATTCGCTGGTGCTGATATCAATCCATGTGTTCCAATTTTCAACGTCTGTTGCGGGCCCGCCGTTGTGCCCATGATAGATCTTGCCCATACCAATTGTTTGGTATCCCTGCATGCCGAAATGCTGGTTCATAGTGACCAGATTTGGGTGCCGTTCTCGCCATCCGTTCACATGAAATGTCTGCTCACGAGTGTTTGTTGGGTAGAGGCCTCCCATCAGCGAGAGTCGAGATGCGCCACAAACAGCCTGTTGGCAATAGGCGCGATTGAATTGCACGCCGGATGCCGCGAGCTTGTCAATATTTGGCGATATCACATGTTTTCCATAACAACCCAGTTCAGGCCGCAGGTCATCAATTGCAATGAACAGAACATTGGGTTTGCTGCTTCGAGAAGAGACGGGCGTTAAAGTTGGCTTCCTACGAGCTTCTGCAGGGGGTGTTATTGGTTTTGCTGCAGTAATTACTTTTGATGCGACCGGCACTTTTTCTGTTGAAGGGATTGTGCCCAAAGTAAGTGGCTTTGAGAGGTCTACTGAACTGCCACCTACACGAACAAGATATTTCCCCTTCGGGAGCACGCGTTCCAAGTTCATGTTATGAAAAAAAAGGTCGTCAGCTTGAAGAGGGATAGTGATCTGCTTCGATTCACCTGCTCGGAGCGTGGTGCGTGCAAACCCCTTGAGTTCCAGTGAGGGTCGGGCAATGTCAAATTCTTCACCTGAAACGTAGACTTGCGAGATTTCTGTTCCTTCGCGTTGACCAGTGTTGGAGAGAGTAAAGGTCACATTGACTGTCTCTGCTTCTTGGATTGTTGCACTGGAAAGAGAAAGATCGGAGTATTGAAACGACGTGTAACTTAATCCGTGCCCGAATGGATATGCAGGTGTTCGGGGAGAGTCAACGTAGTCGAAAACCAGGGAACTGCCGTGCTGGCTGTAGTGTGAAGGAATTTGACCAACTGTTCGGGGCCACGAGAGTGTGAGTTTTCCGCTCGGATTTGTTTTTCCGAAAAGAAGTTCTGCGGCCGCAGTGCCCGTTTGCTGACCCGCATAGTGTGCTGTCAGGATAGCAGGAATTTTCGATGCGGCCTCCCCGAGAACAATTGGCTTTCCATTATTGAGAAT
>DONH01000412.1:0-4801 GCA_003509235.1 Planctomycetaceae bacterium | reverse complement strand
TTGGCTTTCCATTATTGAGAATAAGAACTACCGGTTTCCCGGTGGCTAATACTTGTGATGCGAGTTCCTGTTGGGACGTCGTCAGTTCGAATGTTGTTCTGTCACCAATATGATTTTCTCCCCAGGCTTCACGCGAGAGAAGAACGTTTTCACCCAGGGCAAGCACCACAAGATCAGAGTTGTGAGCTAATTGGACTGCCGAACGGATACGCTCCTGATTGTCTTCGAGGCTCGTATAATGGATTTCGTCAACATAACGCCAGTTTTTGTACGAGTTTCCAGTGTCATTTGTGGCTATCTGACATCCTTCTGCATGCTTGACTGTGGCCTGGTTTCCAACGTAGTCACGGATACCTTCGAAAAGCGAAACTGTTTTTTGTGGCATGCCAGAGTAGCTGCCGAGCCTGCAAACGGTAGCATTTGGTCCGATAACAGCAATGTTCTTATGGATGCCTAATTTGAGTGGCAGAAAGTTGCCCTCATTCTTTAATAAGACGATTGATTGACGTGCTGCCTCTGTTGCGAGTGAATTTGTTTCTGTTGAAGCGGCGAGGTTTTTGGCCTTCGCTGCATCGAGAGCCATCGGTGCCTCAAAAAGACCGAGTCGAAACTTTAGTGAAAGCATCTCACGAACAGCCGTATCAATGAGTGTTTCGTTTACCTGTCCACTTTTCACCAATTTTGTCAGGTGTTTGTATCCAAAGGCATTCGGGAGTTCTAATTGAAGTCCTGACTCCAATGCCATTTTTCCAACATCAGCATCATTGGTTCCAATTTTTTGATACCAGCGGACAAGGTTCAGACCCTGATAATCTCCGACAAGTAATCCGTCAAAACCCAGTCTGTCGCGAAGAACACCCTGAAGCATCCAGTGATTAATATGGCAAGGGAGTCCATCAATCTCATTAAATGCGGCCATGACCGATGCTGGCCGGCCGTTCTTGATGACATATCGAAATGGTGGGATTTCAGTATCCAGAAGATGCCTCATCCCGTTTGGGTAGGGCGATCTGTTTCGTCCTCCTGCCGTGCCAGCATAGCCCGCAAAGTGTTTGAGTGTGGCAGCCACATGGTCGGGCTTAATTGTTCCATTGTCTGATCCTTGCAGACCGCGCACCATCGCTTCTCCAAGGCGACCAACTAGAAAAGGGTCTTCTCCAAGCGTTTCATCGACACGACCCCAGCGAAGTTCACGTGCGACATCAACTACAGGGGAAAGAACATGGGCAACACCACGAGAACGCGCCTCCTGTGCCGCACACGAGTAGATTTCTTCAAGCAGAGAAGGGTTCCAAGAGCAGGCAAGTCCAATCGGTGCAGGAAATGAATTCGCCTGAAACTTCATGAAGCCATGAGCAGCTTCATCGTGGAGAATTGCCGGGATGCCGAGTCGCGTTTGATTTCGAAAGTATTCTTGAATTGCGATATAATGCCGCATGTCTTCGTCAATAGAGAGGTTATGAAGGGGCCCGAGTTCACCAATGCCATGAGGACATTTCTTGGCATAAAATTCGGGTTTAAAAACAGAGCCCTCGCGTTGAAGCTTTCTCTCATCATGAAACCACCAGCCTGTAATCTGGGCCACTTTTTCTTCAATCGTCATTCGCGACAGAAGATCAGCAACCCGGTCGATATCTGGTAGTGACGCATTTTTATATGCCGGTTGACTTGATTTGCTACTCTGTAAAGGTGTTGTCCGTGGAGAGAAGCCAATCACTTTATGGGGGTGATCGGCGGCATTTATAAACGTTTTCTCAGCCATCATTGTTTGCCACTTTTGCTTAAGAAGTGGCAAGGTCTGAATGCACGTTTGGCCCCATCCATCCCACATGTCTTGACCGTCCCAATCAGCATTGATGTAGGAAACCGCTCGGACGACATCTTTATTGTCTTCAATGTGTTGGAAAAATTCATTGAACCAACCAGACCAGAGTGTTTCCGGATCTTCCTTGTCAAAGTAGTGTCCACGTGGTGTTGATTCTGCGATGAAAACTGGCTTTTTGAGTTTGCGTGCGTAGGCAAGAGCTGGTACAGCATTGCCGAACTTTTTTTCGTTGCCCCACCATGAGTATCCAATCCAGTCGTAATATTCGGCGCCAGGGTCATACTCTTCGAATTGTCCAGGCTTCACAGTACTCGAAGAGGCGAAGACGGTTGCGTAGTTTGAAAGATTTCGCTCGCGAAGAGCATCCACAATACGGCGAAACGCTTTTTTGAAACTATCGGGCTCATACTTATTCCAACTGCCGTCAAATTCATACCCGATTCGTATGAAAAATACCCGATCAGGATAGTCCGCAATAAATTGCACAAATTCATCAATGAGGTGGTCGAAGGACCCATTCGCTACTTTGACCTCCCCACCACCTTCCATCGAAATGGAAACATGCATGACGCATTCTTTGAGTCGTGGTGAATCCAGATATGCCTTTTGACACATCGGACCAGCAGCCCATTCCACCTCAGAATTCAACCCAGCAACAGAACCCAGAGGGAATGTGCGGCCAAACCCGTTCGTCCATCCTTCAGAGAAATAAACGTAGTGGGTAATTCCCCCAGGGACTCCGATGTTATCAACGTACCCATCGGAATATTCCTGAGTGCCTCCAACGGACATATTATCCTGTCCGGCAAAGACAAGTACCTGCCCAGCCGGCGGCGTAAATTTGCCAGTTATTTCCGCGGCTAAAAGAGGGCTGGTGATGATACACAGAAGAAATGTCAGTTTTGATTTCATGAATGTCATTATGGGTTATTGAGCTGAGAGTGCATCAAGTTCCTGCCGTATTTCATTACAGCGTTGCGTACTCAGCCGGTAAAAGAACACGATTGGAATGAGGAAAAAATGACCAAGGGCGGGGAGAAGCGAAATAGCAAGTAGTATGCCCTGTAGGGCACGAGGCGTTTGCTCCATGGCCTCTCCGTTATAGCCATAGGAGGCAAGCACGGTGCCTATGCAGAATCCGGCAATTGCAATACCTAATTTGATAGCAAAAAGAACACCTGAGAAAACAAGCCCCGTCACGCGCCGGCCGGTCTTCAGTTCACCGTAGTCAGCAGTATCCGCAATCATGGAGAAAAGAATAGGTGCTGCCATCTGAGTGAGAAAATTAACAAGTACGTATAGGCCAAAGATTATTCCAAGGTTGTTAACCGGGGCGAAATAAATCCCAATTGAGCCAAGAACAATAACTACCTGGAGCATTGCATACGATGGACCCTTATCAAATTTGGCCGTCAGTGGGGCTGCAAAGGCGGCTCCGATCATTGCTGCGAACGTCCCTGCGGTAAGGAACTGCGCGGTCAGGTCTGGTCTGCCAACAACCCATTTGATGTAGTAGGCTGCGGTTCCAGCACGTAGCACAATTGCAATCAATGACACTAAGCCGAGCATTGCAACGATCATCCATTGGTCATTTTTGACTAAGGTCCCAACGTCTGACCAAAAAGCACCTCTGGCCGGCTGTGCTTCAACGACTCGCTCTTTGGTCAGGGCGAAGCAGCCAAAGAATGCAAGGACAGCCAGAATACTAAAAGTAGACATTGCCCACGGGTACCCAACTTTATCATTCCCATTTCCAAAATAATTAATAAGGGTAGGCCCAAAAAATGTAATAAGAACACCTGCCGAGGTGGCAAGAAAGAAACGGTAGGAATTTGCCGAGACTCGTTCCTGTGAATCTGAGGTGATAACACCTCCAAGTGCACAATATGGAATATTGACGACGGTATAGAGGAGCATCAGGACGGTGTATGTGCCGTATGCGTAGTAAAGTTTTGCATTACTGGCGAGATTTGGTGTCCAGTAAGTCAGCACAAATACCACAGCAAATGGTATTGAGAACCAAAGGAGATACGGTCGAAATTTGCCCCAACGGGTGTTTGTGTTATCGGCAATTACTCCCATGATTGGGTCGGTAATTGTATCGAGCAGACGAACGGCGAGGAACATTGTTGCCATTGCGGCTGGTGCGAGCCCGAACACATCGGTGTAAAAAGAAGGAAGAAGAATAATTATTGTTTGAAAGACAACATTCGATCCGAAGTCACCGAGGCCGTATCCAATTTTTTCAACAGCTGAAAGTCGTGTACTCGCCATAATTCGTGCCCAGTCTGTCTTTTAATTGAGGAATTCAAGAAAGTGAAATTCTGCAAGAGCGTTCATGCCCGTGAGGTCAATACATGTCATGCCAACGAAGGTGCCAGTGAAGTCTAGGTGTGTTCCATAGTCATCAGACAAGATTGACCCATCAAGTACCGGCCCAATGTTTGAAAAATTTTCACCTGTTGTTGACCAAGAAAATTGCAGGCTGCTCCCTTCAAATGTGGCACGAAGGAAAACGTCATTACACTCCACCGGAAGTGGTTTGGTCCCGAGCGGGAAGCTAGAAGCTCCGTCGTCACAGCAGTGAATATGAAGGCAATTGCCAGCCACCTCGTCATGTGAAAGATAGAGGTGATGAAAGAGTCTGTTGTTATAGTATGCAGTGAGACCGGCCATCTGCTGGAATGAGGTCGGCGAAAACGTCAGGTGTGTCGTTGCGGTTAGGTTGTGATTGGTCAGACGCCGGGCCAGCAGCGATTTAGGAAAACAGGATTCGAGGGATTCTGAGCCATATAGCCTTAAAATGGTATCGGTTGGCTCAATGGTGCTGGTGGGACCACGAGGTGTTGCGAAATGAGGCGAGGTGAATGGAACCTTCGGCTCCAGTTCAGGCCAGGGATGCAATGGTAAATCCGGAGAGTCAACGGTCTCTTTCGGATTGTTTCCCCCACCCGCCACATAAAGCCACCCGTCATC
>DONH01000063.1 GCA_003509235.1 Planctomycetaceae bacterium | reverse complement strand
ATGCGAACAAGCCGCCGTCGCTTGCCAGTGAGGGCCACGGCAGCAAGACCCCCCGCCGCTACAGCAGACCCGACCTGCATAAGCTGCCAAACTGTTTCATACGCAATCGGTGGCTTGCCCTGCAGTCCATCTGTCTGATGCCCGGTAAGAATGACCAGAAGAGCCAGTAATCCGCCGACAACGGACACAACCGTACCCCAAAACAGCCTCGAACCCTTTGCGGCTATATGAAACCGAGTTGCCTTCGCCGCGATTAGATTAACCAAGAGAATAAATCCAATGGTGGCTCCACCGGGAAAAGGGAACCAACCAGTCAGCGTTGACTCACCAAAAACCGTCACTGGGAAAAAGTCAGAAAAAGGAATCTGTGCAACCCAGCAATTAAAGTACTCCGCTTTCACCTCAGGAAGACTTTTCTCATCTTGAGCAAGTGTTCCAACAAACAGGAGAAAATTTGCTGCAATGAACATGACGACCGTAATCTTCAATGACCCGAGGGCGCGCAAGCAATCCCACGCTGTCTCTCGCACAGAACTGACTGCCATTTGAGACGATGCCATCGATCGGATGGGCATACTGCCTGTTGCCATAATCAAAATACCTTGTATTCCGTATACTTAGTCTGTTTGTTCACTATCGTTTTCTAGCATTCGCAAGGAAGCCATGAACGCAATGAATTTCTTTTGTTCTTTTTTTGCAATCTCAGTAGGACCACGAAACTTGACGAACAAGGTTGTGCTCTTATCCATTGGAAGCATGCCACCGAGAATTGATTCGGAGGATTTTTCGTTATCATTAGCCTGTGTCAGCAGAACCACCGTCGCTTTCTGCCCCTGAACATCGACGCTGCCTGCCTTCGCCATCACTTTATCCACAAGTTTGGTTATCTCTTCACTTGCGGCCTCTTGATCGAGCTGCTTTTGCCACCTCTCAACGTTACTGCGAATCGTTCCCGAGGCAGGAATGATTGAAATTTCCTGCCCCTCTTCGCTCTCTCCAATAGCGAGAGTTGCCAGCCGCATGCCCGAAGGCCCTGAGACTTCCGTCCAGCCCTCAGGCAGCGTATAGTCAATCTGCTTTGACGGTTTCCGTCCAGAAGTTTGACGGTTTGCCTGTGCTATATCTCTCGCTGATAAGGTTTTCTCCTTGGGAGCACTATACCGCCGAACGTCCGAACTCCTTACAGCCGTGTCCGCGTCACACCCAGACGCACAAATTGCAGCAACTAATAACCACGAACACCGACGTGCTAGAACCGCACGACGGCAAGAAAAAAGTCTAAAACGATTAAACAAATAAAGACTCATCACCGACATTCCAACACCAAAGCCGCCAACAACAAAGTTCAGTCGAAAGACTCATGTCGACTGCCGTGCTGCTCTTATGCGTGCACAGCGGGGCACAGATCCATCTGTATCTATAAAGATAGGCAAAAAGCTCTCAGAACACAGCCTTCTCCGTCAAGACTGTGAATACTTGCCATTTTGCACAGAAAATTTCCTAAAACCCTGAAAACTGGCCTGCCATGAGTGGCTTATATTTATCACTGAGACAGCTTCTATCGTGGTTTATATACGAAGTGATAAACTCTAATCGGTTGAGAGAACATATGAACGGTTGTATTACGCCATGTCTGAAAACAATCCGGACTTTAATAACCTACACGCCTGGGACAAAGACTTCGTCTGGCACGCATTCACTCAAATGGCTGAGTACGAGCCGCTTCTTATTGAACGTGGAGAAGGCGTATACCTATTCGACACAGACGGCAATCGTTATATCGACGGATCTGCCAGTATGTGGTGTAACGTCCATGGCCATCGGCACCCACGGCTTGATGCAGCAATCACCACCCAACTCACCAAGGTCGCGCATACCACCAACCTCGGACTCTCAAACCCCACAACAGTACGTCTCGCGCAGCGACTCGCCGATATCACACCAAGCGGCCTCGAAAAAGTATTCTTCTCCAGCGACGGTTCCTCAGCTACTGAGGCAGCATTAAAAATTGCTTTCCAGTATTGGCATCAGTCGGAGAGAGAAGAGAGAAACGTTTCTCCAAACCAAACGACACACCGAACAAAATTCGTTTCACTCGGAGAGGCGTACCACGGAGATACTCTGGGTGCAATTGGAGTTGGGGGCGTCGATCGATTTACATCAATTTTTTCACCACTGACATTTGAAGCGATTCGAGTACCAGGCCCGGGTATGACAGCCTCAATGTCTTCGTCGGGTGATGGTGGACCCCGAATAGATGCTAGCAGCCAGCGTACGACGGCAGCAGCGACACTCCACGAACTTGAAAATCTTTTCGAAAATCAAGGGAATGAAATTGCTGCACTGATTATGGAACCACTTGTACAAGCAGCTGGTGGAATTCTCGTCCACCCTCCAGGATTCCTTCGCGCAGTCCGTGAACTCACGCAGCGATTTAATATTTTGTTGATTCTTGATGAGATTGCAGTCGGATTTGGACGGACGGGCACCATGTTTGCCTGCGAGAAAGAAGATGTCTCACCTGACATACTTTGTCTCGGAAAAGGACTCACTGCTGGATACCTACCCATGGCTGCAACCATGACAACGGCAGCAATATGGAACCAATTTTTGGGGAGCCACAAGGACGGTCGTGCCTTCTATCACGGCCATACGTTTGGTGGAAATCCACTTGCGGCAGCAGTTGCACTGGAATCTCTTAAGCTTTTTGACGAGGAAAACCTCCTCGAACAACTTCCTGAGCGCATACAAGAGCTTCACGATCATGTCGCACGCATCGCCAAACTGCCTCATGTTGGCGACACCCGTCAATGTGGGCTCGTGGCAGGCATTGATCTTGTAGCGAATAAGGATTCAGGCTGTCCTTACCCATGGGAAAAAAAAATGGGGACAGTTGCCTGCCTCGCAGCGCGACAGCACGGTGCCCTCCTGAGACAACTTGGAGACACGGTTGTCATTATGCCGCCATTATCGATCAGCACATCGGAGCTTGGAGAGCTGATCGATGCGGCGGAGACGGCCATCGTGGAGACAACGGAAGGTGCCGTAAACATCCCGATCGGCAGCCTGCAGTCGTAAAATCAGCAGTGTTAATGCTGCTCTGGGCCTGTCACGATACAGTAATATGCGCCAACCTCTTTGCCACCTTCTGTCTGGAAAAATGGCGCAAGTTCATATGAACCTGGCTGAAGCGATACAGACATCTGAACAGCTGAAAG
>DONH01000163.1 GCA_003509235.1 Planctomycetaceae bacterium | reverse complement strand
TGCTGCTTGCCTGAACCCGTAAAAGAAAAATGCCAGAACGAGGCTGCTGGAGAAGTAATCCATATACATTTTGCTCTTCTCTGTGCAAGGAGATATCAAGAGATTGTTGTTTATGAAGACCGATTCCCGAATTTTCTTTTTCAAATACCTGACAGGCCTCAAGGCGATAGCCCTTGGGAATACGAATGCGATCCTCCAACCAGGCTGTTTCACCCGAATCAATCGTTGCTTCAAAAACTAGGTGGTTCTTGTCCGCACCTTCTACAATTTCTATCTGTTGCGTCCCTCGTAAAGGACTTTGCTCACGATTCACCTCTACGTATGACACTTGCCTTTGTAAGACAAAAGGCAGGCGAGTTGTGTCCAATCCGTCTTCAGGAAAGTTATCGGAAATACGTTCAGGAAATGATTCGTTACCGCTTTGAACGAACTCCACAAACCATTGCAAACTCCCATCTCCCACATCATTCACCTGTGGAGGAGCAACTGCCTGAGGAAACTGAACATCGAATGAAATTCCAGCGGAATCAGAAAGTATCGACTCACGTATATCGCGTTGAACTCCGCGAATCCACGCATAGGGCAACTCATATTTGCCAACAGGATTCATTAATGGCATCCGAAACGACAGCTGAAACGCCATCTTTCCTGCACTGGGCGAACTATGATCAACCCTATAAATACCTTGCCCTATTGAGTGCACCTCAAAGTCACCATTTACGTGAGGTGCATTTTTGTTGCTTTGGCCTTGGTTGAGAACAAGGCGGGGGTCTGCCTGAATCCAGAATGACGGCAGTATTGCCCCTCCTCCATCAATCATAAATTCAGCAGACAAAACAAGGTTGTTCGGCGTCCATGAAATCTGATTTCTACTTTCTGATTCACGAATGGTTGTTGTTAACGCCTTATTAGAATCCAAGGAATGGATAACACGAAGACGTTCGGCTGGAGGCACCCTGAACATCTGTTGACGAGAATCAGGGGAAGTCACCTCTTGCGCTGGATAAAAAACACCCTGACCAGGCGACCATTCGCACTGAATACTTCTACGCCCATTCTGGGGACTAGTCAGGCCGTTGGCCGGCATCATCGCAACCACGGTTTGCGGAGACGTCGGGATACAGATCTCACAGATTTCAACACCTCCCCTGCGGGTTCTTACAGGTTCCACTGGAATAACAAGGCTGTGCCTTCCTCCTGCTGGAAGAGCAAGGCGTGCCTGATTCCGATCCCTAGACAACGTCGCACGTAACGCCCCACCGTCGAGGAGAAAAGGTTCGTCAGCAAAACGGCCTCCCACAGGCGACTGATCAAGCAGAAACACTTCAGCAGAGTCGGTTTCAACTGAGAGGTTCAGGTGCCAAATTTCAATATCATTTTGAGAGGCTAAGCCACGAGTTGATGGCAACTCAATTCTTGAGTTTAAAATGCGCACTTCAGAAGACCGAGCTGCGCTCGTTTCTACTAACACTCTGTAAAGTGACTCTGGGACCAGTGCCGTTGTTTCTCCATCAACGGGGGTAAGAAACACTTGCAAAGGAACCTCGTCTCCATAGGAACAAACTCCTGTGGACATCAGTACCAGAACCACAAAAGAAATCTGTTTTTTTGCGCGACCATATATCCAGACACGAAAACCGGCAGCAGCAAGAATTCCCCACAGGCTAGCACGAGCTATCAAATTAAACGGCTGAGGCACCCACAACGCAGCTACCGAGGCAACTACAACGCCGGCAACTAGCAACCATGTACTTTTCCAAAAAATAGATAATGACAACGATGTTGCAACAGCAGCGACACACAGAACTGTCATGGCCAATAACCAGCGGTTAACCAGAAGAAATAATCTTGGCTTATATCGTCCACTTGTTGGAACAAACCATCGTGAATCAAATGCCGATGAAGTCACCTTCCGGTTTGTATTCGCGAACCATGACTCTCGTTGTGAGAGTCCCGAAATCTTTTCAATCCAGTCCGTCTTCTGTTGGAAAATTTCCGTATATCCAGACGGCACTCCCACCAACCGTACATCCTTAGGTATGTCCACCTGCATTTCACGTGTGAGTGTTGGCGCATCGACCGTTGGCACAACTGAGGACAGCCTCCAAATGCCTTGAGAAAACTCAGCCGCGACAGCCGTATGCACAGTCACAAAAACTCGCTGACGGCCGCTTGGCAAATAGACGGGAAACTCTCTTACGCTCGACGACTGTAATGGGATGGATTCTCCTTGAACTTCCAGCCCAATCAGGCGATGTCCGTCTGGCAAACTAACGGTAACACTCTGCCTGCCATCATTCTCAATATTAAACGTCGTTTCGTACTCTGCATTTGCAGATGCATAGCATCTCACCCGGACACTCTCTCTCCACACCCAAGCGCGGGCAGCAGACTGAACGCTCTCAAGAACTGGTAGTATCTCTAAAGATGGGCCCGTCTGGGCCAAAGCTGAGCCATCGTAGAGCAACTCCATTACTGACTGAATTGGCAAGTTTGACTCATCTGCCTGAGGGGGCAACTGAACAAGACGATGATTGAGTACTGTGGGGCCGGCCCCGCGAGCAGCTTTGATACTG
>DONH01000100.1:3195-3992 GCA_003509235.1 Planctomycetaceae bacterium | reverse complement strand
ACACATTACGCGGTTTTGGACATGTCATCATTGTGTATCATGGTTATGATTACTACAACCTTTATGCATACTTATCCGAAACCTTTGTCCGAAATGGTCAGGAAGTCGAAAAGAATGAACCCTTGGGGGTGGTGGGATACAACCCCAAGACAGGCGGCCCTGGTCTGTATTTTGAATTGCGTTTTCACCAAAAACCAATTAACCCAAAGCTTTGGTTGACTACAGCTAAACGCTGATTCGACTTGGATGATAACACTACTCCGTTCCACGGGAGGACGTATGCGTATAACGCTCTGGATTGTTTCTTTTCTCTTGTTATTCACCTTAGCGATTGCCCCCGGGCCTACCATCGCCGCGAAGGATGATCACTTCCAGGCGCTTAAACGATTTTCGCAAGTGCTTGATATGGTTGAGAGCTACTATGTTCAACCCATTTCACGCAAAGAGCTCATCGACAATTCCATTAAAGGGATGATCGAAGAGCTCGACCCGCATTCCACTTACCTCACTCCTGAAGATTACAAGGATATGCAGGAGCAGACCGCTGGTAAATTCTCTGGAATTGGCATTGAGATCAGCATGGAACAAGGACGACTCATTGTTGTCGCTCCGATCGAAGACACACCGGCTTACAAAGCTGGATTGCTTGCTGGTGACCTCATTCTTGAGATTGATGGTGAATCTACCCAGGACATGACCTTGATGGATGCAGTCAAACGCATCCGTGGCGAAAAAGGGACCACTGTTGATCTCCTCATTCTCCATAAGGAAGCCAACAAGCCTATCGAAGTCCCCAT
>DONH01000100.1:2689-2866 GCA_003509235.1 Planctomycetaceae bacterium | reverse complement strand
GTTCGCGGCACCATTCCCATTATCAGCGTAAAATCTCAGTCTCTTGAAGATGGTTACATGTATCTTCGATTGACAGGTTTCAAAGAGTCCACCACCAAAAACATGCGTGAAAAGATCAGGGACTACCAAAAAGACCACACCCTTAAAGGTATCGTTCTTGACTTGAGAAATAACCCA
>DONH01000100.1:0-2408 GCA_003509235.1 Planctomycetaceae bacterium | reverse complement strand
CCCGACTTAAAAGGTCTTGTTCTTGACTTGAGAAATAACCCAGGTGGTTTACTTGGTCAGGCAGTATCGGTTGCTGATACCTTCATTGAAGACGGCACAATCGTCTACATCCAAGGCAAAGACTCTGCCAATCGCAAGGATTTCTATGCATCCAAAAATGCAAGCGAAGTAAAGGTCCCAGTAGTTGTTCTGATCAATGCTGGCTCTGCTTCTGCTTCGGAAATCGTGGCAGGCGCACTTCAGGATCACAAGCGAGCCCTGATTATGGGTGAACGCTCTTTCGGAAAGGGATCGGTCCAGACTATTATTCCCATGACCGATGGTTCTGGAATCAAATTAACCACAGCGCTCTACTACACTCCGAATGGCCGATCCATTCAGGCAAAAGGTATTGAGCCTGATTTGCGCATCCCGTTCCTCGCTCCGACTGCGGACGAAGACAAGGCAATGCGTAAGCGATTCACTGTTCGTGAAAAAGATCTGAGCCGACACCTTGAAAATGGCAGTGAGCCTCAAAAGGTGAAAGACAAGGATGCTGAATTGTCCAAGGAACGCCTTGAACAAGACAACCAGCTCAGAATGGCTTTGGAGTTGGTCAAGACTCTCCCGAAGCTCAAAGAGATTAATTAAAAGCAGGAATAGTCTTCCATGGACGAACGTTCGCAGGAAGAAACCCAACAAGAAAGGACCGGATTGGACAGCCTTCTCTCAAGGCTGTACCAACCCGGTCCGTTGGTTTTCTTTTTCACAGTCATATTTTTGGGGTTGCTGGCATTAGGGTATTTTCTTCTCACAGAAGAGACTCCCCCGCCAAAGGTCGTTGCGGATACGACTATTGTCGAAAGCCCTACTCCTGCTCCTCGCATTTATGAAGAAGACACGAGTTCGCACCTTGAAGATATAGTTAAAAAGGTCGATCTCTCCATAATACAAACCATGCGCGACATGGGCTTGGAGATGAACAAGCTGGAACTCTTGGACGTAGAAATACGTCGTCATGAGAATGAAGGATACCATTACCAGGTACTCCAAATGCCTCCCATGAATGACTATGATGTCTTTCGTAAGAACCTCAAAGCACGAATGGCCCAAAGAGAATGTACGGCGGAAGTTGAGAGCGAGGCAGATCACGAACTACTCATATCCATTGCAGGGGTTCCAACTCATAGAATACTCTTGAAGACCATCCCCATGGCTCTTCCAACTCCTGAACACAAAGGTCCTAAACTAGCAATCGTCATAGACGATATTGGTGAAAACCTCACAGTTCTGAATGGCCTGATCAATCTCGATTTTCCAGTGACATATGCAGTTTGGCCACACGCCACGCACACTCGAAAGTCAGTGAAAATCATACTGGAAAAACGGCAGGATTTGATCATTCACTTCCCGATGGAACCCAAGGGTTACCCCCGTTACAATCCAGGTGAAGATGCCTTGTTCGTGGACATGACGGCCGACGCCATCAGGAAACAGGTTGCTGCCAACATCGCGCAGGTTCCAGAAGCGATTGGCGTCAACAACCATATGGGATCACGCTTCACGGGATATGCAGCGGGCATGAAGGTCGCGCTTGAGGAGTTTAACAAGCAAGGGCTCTTTTTTCTCGACAGTCTGACTACAGGTAAAAGTGTCGCCAGACAGACTGCGGCCAATGTGGGCATCTCTTTCTATGAACGCGACATATTCATCGATAACGTCAAGGATGTGAATGCCATAGTGCATCAACTCAAGAAGGCTGAAAATGTTGCAATGAAGGAAGGCTACTCCATTGCAATCGGCCATCCTTATAAAGAAACCGTCGATGCACTTGAAAAATGGTCGAAAAATAGAAACAATTCCATTCAACTCATCCCCTTGTCTTCTTTGAAGCCTGAATAAAAAAGGTAATGTTATTATAGGGTATTACCTTTTTACTAGAGAGTTTCTAAATAAACTCACCAAATTTATTCCCTATACAGGGGGCGAACTATTGCTTTCACGACCTCCCCTGTGTAACATTTTCTTAAGTTATCGCGTCTTATGGTCGAATAGATTAATTGAAGTCGGCCCATTTTTTGCTAACTGTTTTTTTATGTTCAATTTTACGACGCAGGCAAAAGCATGACGTGTAATATGGTAAATGAGAGAGGCTTTGTTATATGAGCAAAATCCTCGAACAAGATGAAGTTGATGCCCTCCTCCGAGGGTTATCAGGCGGGGATGTCGAAACGGAGACCGAAATACCAGAAGATGATTCTGGTGTTGTCGCGTTTGATTTGGCCAATCAGGATCGAATCATTCGTGGTCGCATGCCTGTTCTTGAAATCGTCAATGATCGCTTTGCACGACTCTGTACAAACGCATTGGCGAACACCATGCGCAAACGGGTCGACATCAACCCGATCTCAATTGATATGTCCAAGTTC
>DONH01000470.1 GCA_003509235.1 Planctomycetaceae bacterium | reverse complement strand
ACGGTTTCATCGAGATGGCTTGGACGCAATTCACCGCAGGTGTGAGTTCGTAGCACGGTGCACGGGGCCTTTCAGGAGGGGCAATATGAATGAACGCAAGAGGGAAGAGCTTTAGTATTCGGTAGTGAACGAATTGTCCGTGATCGAGACCGTTTCTCAAGGTCATGCCCTCAAATTCCATGCGGGGGCCTTGATTGCATCAAAAATGCTATTCATCCGATGGCTTTTGGAAGAAGCCAGTGCGAATGAGAAGGCCGATAGTCAGCACGATTGAAAGTCCAAGAAAGAGCGCAGCTACCAGCATGAGGACTTTGTTGTCCGTGAAAAGGGCAACAAGACCGAGGATGACAAAAAGCAGTGAAATGCCAACAGCTGAGAGGCAGAGTCCTTGCTCTAGTTTGTCATTGAATTTAAATAGCGACATTTTCAGCAGCCGAGAATATGGGTGTTTGTGAGTGGTGTATCAACCTCAAAAGAACAATGACGGAATCAGCAATACTGCGTTCAGGCATTCGTCGATCATCGGGGAGGCTGCACAGCATTTCGTCCGACAGAAAAAGCGAGCTCTAATTGTTCGTCACTTGTGTCCCCGCCCAGTTCCCGAAACATCATACTGGGTTGGATGTCCCGATTGTGTTGGTACTTGTCACTTGAATATTCGGTGATCGCACCAGTGATCTGATGAAAGAATATTTGGCAAATGGGTACCCCCGGATAAATCTTTACTGGTTGGACAGCAAACATTTCCAGCGTCCAGTATCCAACAAATCCAACGTCACCAAATCCAGCAGTGACATGTACGAATAAACCAAGCCTGCCAATTGAACTACGTCCCTCAATCATTGGGACGAGATTGTGGGTCTCTGTTCGTTCAACAGTTCGCCCAAGATAAAGTTGATTGGGAGTCAGGACTAGACCCTCCTCTGGGATTTGCACTCGAGCTACTCGGTTACTCTTTCGCATGTCGAGAACAATTTCTTCGTAAACAAGGAGTTCATCGTGAAGTGAAAGGTTGTAGCTGTTCGGGTTGAGCCTTTTGTCATCAAATGGATCGATATGAATATTGTCGCCAAGTTGCTTCCGGATCTCGTGGCCTGAGAGAATCATTCGGGTTTTCCTTGCGAAGTGCGATGGCGTAATCCGTGACCCAATGGGAGGAAAAATTTTTCCAAGAACCCAATTGATGTTGATTGTAAGGATTTGATGAGAAAATGTCTCAAAAAAATCATGTCACCGAGAATTTTTCAGATGCCTTGGGAGTCCCACTCTTGGGCAAAGGTCTTCAAGTCCGCATCCGGCGCAGCGAGGTTTGCGAGCAAGGCAGGTTCCTCTGCCATGCTGAATCAAACGATGGCTAATGGAGACCCAGTGGTTTTGTGGAATTTCTCGAACAAGGTCCCGCTCTGCACGAACGGCATCTTTTGCTTTTGTTAGGGCAAGTCGACGAGAAATACGACCAACGTGTGTATCAACAACAACACCCTCAGCCAAACCAAAAGCGCTGCCGAGGACGACGTTCGCCGTTTTTCGGCCAACTCCCGGCAGGGATATCAGTTCTTCAACCGTTTGAGGAACATTTCCATTAAATTGATTAACGAGTTTTCGACAGCAACCTTGGATGTTTTTAGCCTTCGCTCGAAAAAACCCCGTTGTTTTTACAGCATTTTCAAGTTCTGGAATGCTCGCTGCTGCCATTTTGTGAGGGCTTGGCCACCGTTTGAATAAATCCTGAGTCACCAAATTGACCCGTTTGTCTGTGCACTGGGCCGACAAAATTGTGGAAATGAGAAGTTCGAAGGGATTTTTAAACCTGAGTGAGCAGTCTGCGTCAGGATAGAGTTCTTCAAGGCGATCTACAATTTGGAGGGTGCGTTTCCTTCGTTGTAGCCGTGTTTCCCTGCTTGGCACAATATGGGGGCGCGGGTTCTGAGCGGGCGATTGTGGTGTCAATTTCGCTGTCATTTCAATCGACAGAGTACCATGAGGCTCCGCTCCTGCCATGTCGATGCTAGGATTTCACATAGATGCAAGGCGGTCGGTGTTGTCGTTGCTTCCTTGGGAGGTCCAATGGACTCTGAATTGGTTGATCCTTCAGAATATGATCCGCGTTATTTGGCGGGTGTAATCAAATTCAACGAGTGTGACTACTACGAGTGCCATGAGGTCTGGGAGGAACTGTGGACGGAGTATCGTGGCCCATCCAGAAAGTTCTACCAAGGGCTCATTCAAGCGGCTGTTGCCTTGCATCACTTTGGTAATGGCAATATTCGAGGTGCACGAAAACTTCATGGCAGCGTGCACGGGTATCTAGAACCTTACGGCTCTTATTATCTCGGACTTCATCTTGACGCATTCTTCGCAGCTTTTGATGAGTGTCTAAAAGAAGTCGCCGCAAGCACCGAGAACTTTCCAAAGATCGAGCTCGACCCTGAGACGCTACCAGAAATTCATCTTGATCCGCCACCTTTAGTTGACGGAGGTGATACAGATGAATGAAGACTCTCTCGCATTCTCTCCGGACAATTTTTCAGGATTCGCACGTCTTTTCCCACTGCCGAATCTTGTTATGTTTCCACACGTGATGCAAGCCATGCATATCTTTGAACCTCGGTACCGATCGTTATTCGAGGAGGCAATTTCCGATGATCAGCTCATTGCCTTGAGCGTTTTAGCACAGGGTTGGGAGGTTGATTATGAGGGCCGTCCTGCTCTTGAACCGATGGCATGTCTTTGTCGGATAGCAACGTATCAGCGAACGCCGGAAGGAACCTACAATGTTTTGCTTCTGGGAGTTCGTCGAATTCAACTTCAGGAAGAGTTACCACCAACCAAGCCTTTTCGATCAGCAGAGGCTAAGATCGTTGAAGACCACGTTCCTCTGCATTTTGCAGCAGAAGAGATCGTAGGCCTGCAACAGCAGCTGTTAATGGCATTCAAACGTTCCATGCCAAAAATTCCTACTTCGTATGAGCAGATTGATGAACTTCTTGGTAGCCAAATTACACTCGGGATGTTGGCTGATATTGTCGCCTATACGGCTGAGTTGGATTCGAGCACAAAGCTTTCACTCCTGAAGATGAGTAATGTGGTTGATCGGGTGCACGTTTTATTGAACGCATTGAGTAAAAGTGGTCAGTCGAAAGTAACTCGGCGAACGTTCCCACCGGCTTTTAGCACGAACTGACTTTTTGCGAGGTGCTCGTAACTCAATGAAGGTCTTAGGCAAGAAAGTGGAGCTGTATTGCCGTAATAAAAAGGTGTGAAATGGTGGTTCCACCGAGCTTTTTGAAGGAGGAAAGTCACTCTGTTTTTACTTCAAATGAGGTTAAGCTATGTTCTATCGAAAGAGTGACAGATTTTTTACAAAGAGGCGTGCAATCACGTGATGAGCAAGAGCTACAAAGAATTGGATGACCTCCCGTCAACCACCCGCCATCAAGCAGGTGCCACCCAAGCGGTTGATCATCAAAGAATAGAAGCCGCTGTAAGGGAAATTCTTGCCGCAGTAGGCGAAAACCCAGAACGTGAAGGTTTGCTTGAAACACCGGCTCGTGTTGCTCGCATGTATGCGGAAATGTTCGGTGGATTACACGATGACCCTCGGCGGCATTTGGGAAAGGCATTCACTGAGAAATACGATGAACTTGTCTTAGTTCGTGATATTTCTTTTCACTCCATGTGTGAGCATCATCTATTGCCTTTTATGGGGCATGCACACATCGGATACATACCGGATGGTCGCGTGCTGGGGCTCAGTAAGCTGGCAAGGGTGGTTGAGGCGGTTTCTCATAAGCCGCAGGTTCAAGAGCGCATGACTGAACAAATTGCTGATTTGTTAGAACATGATCTTGGGGCGAAAGGAGTTGCTGTTGTTCTAGAGGCTTCGCACACATGCATGACAATTCGGGGTGTTCGAAAACCTGGGAGTCTTTGTGTGACTTCAGCCATAAAAGGAATTTTTCGAGACAACGTCTCTAGCCGAGCCGAAGTTATGTCGCTTATCAATGGGAAGAATTGAGTGTGGTTTTGTTGGTGTGCAAAGGGTTGTCGTTGCGTAGTGACTCCATGAGGTGTTCTTCTCGGGCAACTTTCGTAACACGGTGAATCAACAGATATGGCCCTGCTTGTAGATTTTCTTTGTCGCTTTAGTTTTGGGCTTGCATTTGGGCTGTGCATAACTCCAGCGACGCTTGTTCCAGGTGGTTTTTTTCGAGTGAATACGCTTGTATTGCTCGGTCTTACGACGCTTGCTGCACTGCTGTCATCAACACTTGGTTTGTTTGCAAACACATGGCTTTTGGCCGCAGCAGCAATTGTTTCATGGGTCGGAAGCGTGTTGTGGTACGCAGATCGCCGCAGGCCAGGTCTAATTTGCTGTGGTGTTGCCGCGACGCTCTGTGCTGCTGCCACGGCTCTTACTGGTGAATTAGCAGTTGCCCAAGTTGGGGTGCGCATTCTCTCAGGCTGTTTGATTGGCTTTACAGTCAACGCGATGCTTCTCGGACACTGGTACCTGAATGCGCCCGGTATGCAGGTGGATGTGCTCCGTCGATCAATTGATCAGACACTTTTCGTATGGGGGCTTTTGTCGTTTATGGTTGTGGTAATGACCATCTGGCAGTTTGGGACTATCGAAGACCGTAGCGATTCAGTGACGACCAATATTTTCCGAGCGGTGACTGCGGCTACCTCTGGCGTTGATGGAGGTCTTGATTCAACAGGCGTGGCGTTGTTCTGGCTTCGCTGGCTGGCGGGACTTATTGGACTTCCAATTCTTTTACTTATGAGTCGTATGACCTTGGACATACCGAATACACAAAGTGCAACAGGAATTCTTTACGTGGCATGCTTAGCGGTCATTTTGGGTGAGTTGACTGCTCAGCTTCTTGGGATGACAGTAAAGGTTGAAGGTCATGTTGCGCAGCCGACTCAACAGAAAATATGGAGTGAGGGTAAAGCATGAATATTGTGTGTGCGTGTCCTGCCTGTCACACGGGCATGTATCAGGCGTCTATTGAAGATGCCTCGTCGATTACATGTCCAACCTGTGGCCAGAGTATTGCTATCCCCCAAGGGGGAATTCAGTTTGCTGAACAGAATGCTCACCCGCGACTTGTTCGGTGTTTGGTCTGCCCTAGCACGGAGTTGTTTGTAAGAAAAAACTTTCCACAGCGACTTGGCATTGCGATTGTTATTGTTGGGCTCGCAGCGAGCTGCGTTGCTTGGGGATACCGAGACTTGTTTTGGACGTTTGGCATTCTCTTTAGTACAGCATTGCTTGATGTGGTTCTGTTCTTCGTTGTGCCCGATTGTCTGACATGTTATCGCTGCGGTGCACGATATACTGGCATAAATGGAATGGGTGAATTTGGGAATTTCAATCTTGAGACTCATGAGAAGTATCGGCAGCAAGCTGCAAGAAGGCGGCAATCCACTCTTCCTTCCTAAGCAAGTTGGTGAATACTTAAGGATTAGAAATGCACTATGGCTCAACTTTAATCGCATGGGTGTAGCGGAAGGCCTAAGGGACTTGGTTGAGAACAATGTCGATTTGACGATGCGGGGAAAACGAAAGACAGCAATTCATTCTGGAGCACTTTCGCCTGTATTATCTAAATATGTGACGTCGGCATCCTCTTTCGTAAACTTGATAAAGAGAGTTTGATTTGAAGTGATACAAGAACGAGGCCTTCGAGAAAATATGGTTGAAAGCGACAGCCAATTGAAATCAGAAACTGCCGTGGATGAAGTTTCTGTAAAACTTTTTGCTGGCGTTGCTGAGTTAGCCAACGTGAAAGTGCTACGAGTGTCTGTGAAACATCTTACGGTGGCAGAAGTTCGTTGTGCCCTCGAGATCAAGTTGCCACAGCTAATCCCATTGTTGTCGCGAAGCGCCATTGCCGTTGATGGTCGCTATGCAAAAGAAGACGAGGTGCTTTGTTCGGATTCAGAAATTGCTATCATTCCGCCAGTTAGTGGAGGTTAGGTGGATGCTGCAGGTTGATCTCACGGATGGTCCGATTGATGTGTCACGTATGCTCTCACGTGTTGCAAGCAAACGTGCAGGAGCGGCTATTTTATTTACTGGCACGACACGGCAAGAGACGGATGGTCTTACTACAGACTGGCTTGAGTACGATGCATATAGACCATTGGCTAGAAAAGAACTGGTTCGCCTGTGCGAACAAGCTGTTCGCAGATTTCAAATAGTGAAATGTTCAATCGTACACAGGCTCGGTAAGGTCTCCGTTGGTGAAGTAAGTGTTGCCATTGCTGTTTCCGCTGTCCACCGAGCCGAGGCGTTTGCTTCAGCATCATGGCTTATGGACCGAATTAAGACAGACGTGCCGATATGGAAGCGACAGGTCAATGATTCCGAAGCTTTTTGGGTTCACCCAGAAAATAGTGACATGCTAGCCAGAAATTCCGGTCGGTGTTCACAGGAGCCTTTTGATGAGTTGTCCTGATAGAGCCTTCGATGTTCCTGTCAAGAAAAGTCTTGTTGATCAATTTGGTAGGTCCCATAAGGATTTACGAATTAGTGTGACAGACCGATGTAATCTTCGGTGCGAGTACTGCATGCCACTCGACGCGTCTTTTATGAGTCAACAAAAACTGTTGACGTATGACGAAGTTGTACGGTGTGCCAGTGTCGCGTCTAAAATGGGAGTTCAGACAATTCGTTTAACGGGCGGTGAGCCTTTGATGCGGCCCAGGCTATATCAACTTGTTGAGCAGTTGACTCAGTTACCGAAAATTGAAGAAGTTGCGATCACTACCAATGGCTTGCTACTGGCAGACCAGGCTGCTGGTCTAGCCAAGGCAGGGTTGTCTCGACTCAATGTGAGTCTCGACAGTCTTGATGAGGCTCGTTTTAAAAAGATTGCGCGTCGTTCTGGCCTTCAACAAATTCTTGAGGGGCTTGAAGAGGCAAATCAGCAAGGGTTTCAGTCAATTCGAATAAATGCAGTGTCGATTCGTGGATTAACGGAGAAAGACATTGTCCCGTTAGCCGAATTTTGTCGGAAGCATTGTTTTCACCTGCGGTTTATTGAATTTATGCCACTTGACGCAGAAGATGCATGGTCTTGTGAGGACGTTCTGACGGGAAGAGAGGTTCGTCAAATACTTGAAATGCATATAGGCAAACTGTCACAGAACAATAAGGACGATCTTAGCCAACCTGCGATTGACTATACTTACTCTGACGGCAGTGGTACTGTTGGGTTTATCGATCCGGTTTCGCAGCCATTCTGTGATCGCTGTGACAGGTTGCGGCTCACCGCGGATGGTCAATTTCGTAACTGCCTTTTTTCATCTACTGACTGGGATGCTCGGGCTCTGCTCAGAGAGGGTGGAACAGACGAAGAGCTTCAAGGTCTTTTGGCAGCGTGTGTGGGTGCGAAACACTTTTCGCATGGTATTGGCATGGAATCTTTTCAGAGGCCAAGGCGAGCTATGTACCAAATTGGAGGGTGACGGCCGGTGAAATGACACCGCGGCAACAAACGAGTGAATAACGAGCATAACCATACACAAAGGCGATATCTCGATAACGCAGCGACTACGTGGCCTAAGCCAGAAGTGGTTTGGAAGGCGTGGGAGCAGGCAGCTAGAGAAAATGGTGTAGCAGTTGGAAGAGGTGCGTATCGAGAGGCGTTAGCGGCAGGAAATCTTGTTCACCAGCTGCGCGTGGAAGTCGCATCCTTGCTCGGTGTTTCACCAGAAAGAATCTGTCTACCGGCATCAGCAACCTTTGGGTTGAATCAGGTTATTCATGGTGTTGTTACATCTGGTACCCATGTTATTGCAACTGCGGCTGACCATAACGCAACTCTTCGACCACTTCATTATCTCAAGAAAAAAGGTCATATTCAATTAACAATTGTTTCGTGTGATGAACGAGGCTGGGTTGATCCAGATGATATTGCTCGGGCATGGCAGCCAAATACGAGCCTAGTAACCCTGTCACACTCATCAAATGTTACAGGTGTTACCCAAGATGTTGAGCCAATTGTAAAAGTTGCACGAGAACGAGAAGCACTTTCACTGCTTGATGCTTCTCAATCGCTTGGTCATGTTGCATTCTCTCAATATGAGTCTTTAGCCGACATTGTTGTCTCGCCTGGCCACAAGTGGCTGATGGGAATGCACGGAATAGCTGTCCTCTATGCAAGGCAAGGAATTCATTTTGATCCACTGATTCAAGGTGGTACAGGTTCAACGAGTGAATCTCTTGAGATGCCCAGCGAGATGCAGGATCAAGTTGAGGTAGGAACACTAGATTTCCCTGCGGCCGCAGCGCTGCTGGCCGGGTGTAGGTGGCTGAAGGAGGAGAGACTGGAATCGGTTACAGCCGTCTGCAAGGGTTACGTTCAAGCGTGCTATGATGAATTATGTGATATTCGAGGAGTTCGTGTGGTAACTCCCGATCCAACTTCAGGTGTTTTAGGTCCGCCGATTATCAGTATGGTCTGTGATGGGTATTCACCAGTTGAGGTCGCTGCATTGTTTGAACAGATTGCGGGTCTTCAGGTGCGTTCTGGATACCACTGTGCTGCTCGCATTCATGAATTTCTCGGGACCGCCAAAGGCGGGACCGTTCGTATTTCGTTCGGTCCCTTTAGCGGTATTGAAGATGTGGAAGCTCTTGTCTCGGCAACAAAAAAGATAATGCTGTAGAGTGCAGGGTGGTAGAAGGAGGTGTTGTTTGGCAGGTGAGAAAAATGATGTCTGGTATTCAAATGGTCTTTGCTTTGAATGTTCCCAATGCGGGGACTGTTGTACTGGCGCGGAAGGGTATGTCTGGGTCAATCAGGCCGAGATTGATGCAATGTCTGCGCGATTGCAAATTACTCCTGAGGTTTTTGAGAAACAATTTGTGCGACGAGTAGGTGTTCGGCGGTCGCTCACAGAAAGGCCCGGAGGGGATTGTGTGCTCCTTGATGCTGAAACACGAGGTTGCACGGTCTACGAAGATCGTCCTCGCCAGTGTCGCACTTGGCCGTTCTGGGATTCTAACCTCAAATCTGAATCGTCGTGGGACGAGGCGGCTGAAAGTTGCCCGGGCTGCAACAAAGGGGATCTTGTGCCGCTTGAGAAAATCCAAGAACAAGCTGCGAGGATTCGCATTTAATAAACCAAGGTGCTTTTTACATGGCCGCATAGCGGCATCTAAAGCAACTGACTGATTCACTGCGGTTGATTGGTAGAGAGAACTATCAGAGCTGTGTCCTGAGAATTTTTCATCGTCTTCTGTTATAGAACGCCACCGTGTGTTCGGTATGGGGTCATGTGAGACGGTTGGTCAAGGAACCAGATGCGTTCCCATTCATCAGTAATCGCCCGAAGATCTTCTGAGGTGTAGATTAATTCCTGAGCTCTCCGAATAGGGTCACCGGAATACATGGGAATGAGACATCCCGTGTTCGTTGCTACGAGAATTCCTATGACCAATGCAATGATAAATTTCAGGCCGATATCCCACGTACCACTACGGGTATTGCTGGTATTCATCGCGCCGCGCTCCCTGTATCAGTTATGTCGTTTGTCTCAGTTGGATATGTAAGTTCTTCACACAAATAGTTGTTTTTTATTCTGCAGAGAGCAGAAATATTCTGGTAGATATTTATTGACCACCGACTGGATTCTTCAAGAGTCTTTCCCAGAATACTATTTACCGAGCAAGACAATTCAGTGCGATGGTAAAATTTTCCAAACCGATAGGTATGTTGAAATAGGTACGTATTTGCTCTGTAACCTGTCACTAAAACAGCTTCTCGGTAGACTATGGACTCTAGGGAGATTGTGGCTCGTCTAGTTTTCTGACTCGTGCTTCCATCTCCTTGCCCGGCTTGAAGCTCACAAAAGACCGCGGTGGGACGTTGACGGCATCGCCCGTTCGAGGGTTTCTGGCAACCCGACCACCTCTTCGCTTGATTTGAAATACCCCAAAATTCCGAAGCTCGATTCGGCCCTCTTTGACCAGCGCGTTTATGAGTGCGTCGAACGTGGTTTGAACGGCCTCCTGAGCTTTCGCTTTGGGGAGGTCTAACCGCTCGGAAATAGTTCGGACAATATCTTGTTTGGTCACGACTCTGACACTCCAGTCGTGGAGTTAGGGCCGGAAATGGCCGTTTAAACCCCATGTGGACGGGCCAGTCGGCATTTGTGTCGAGAATTCGTGTCCGTCCGGTAAGAACCATAATGGGGCTTTAGTCGTGATGTCAACGAGGATTGGGATTTTGTGAGATCAGTGGCACTCGCCGCTTTCATCTCTCATATCGGCCTAAAAATCGGTAGTCTTGAACTAGATCATATATCCCGAAGAAAAATAAAAACCTGCCTGTTTTTCCTATTTGACGGAGCCGCTGGCAGTTTGCCCCTGCGGTACACTGAACAAGCGGCGTAAACTGATAGGTTTCAGTTTTTCGGCCATCATCGAGGTCCTCTTGGGTTCAGGTTTCAATGAGGGCGGATGACAGACGTGTTGGAGATGAAAACCGGTATGCAATCTAAGTCGACTTCTACAGCGAGGATGCGAGTCCTTTCAGGCATTCAGCCAACAGGACGGTTTCATTGGGGCAATTACTTTGGCGCAATTCGGCAATATATTGAGTTGCAGGACGCCGGGGATGCTTACTATTTTATCGCGGATCTGCACGCGCTTACAACAGTTCGCGAACCTGCAAGACTTCGCGGATTTGTGCGAGATGCAGCGATCGATCTGGTTGCTTTGGGGCTCGATCCTGAGCGAGCCACGTTATTTGTTCAGTCAGATGTTCCCGAGGTCGCTGAGCTTACCTGGTTGTTGATGACGGTGGCACCGATGGGGCTCTTAGAACGGTGTCATGCCTATAAAGATAAAAAAGCGAGAGGGCTAACTGCAGACGCCGGTCTGTTTACCTATCCTGTCCTTATGGCTGCAGATATTTTGGCGTACGATGCTGATGTTGTACCAGTCGGTGAAGATCAGGTGCAACACATTGAAGTATGCCGAGATCTCGCTGGTACTTTTAATCATCTCTACGGTGATGAAATTTTTCGTCTTCCGAAGCCACGGCTTGTTGACGGTGCGGCGAAGGTGCCTGGGACGGATGGGCAGAAAATGTCAAAAAGTTATGAGAATACGATCGAGTTATTTGAAGAACTGCCAGTACAGAAAAAGAAAATTATGCGAATTACGACGGACTCCCGATCGATGGAGGAGCCAAAGGATCCACAACAAGACTATCTGTACCAGTTGTTTTCCCTCGTAGGATCTCACAAAGAAGTTGTGGAAATGGGTGAACTCTATCGACGTGGTGGGTTCGGGTATGGTGATGTGAAAAAAGCAGTTGTTGCAGCTGCCAAAGAGGCTTTCGCCGCCGCACGAGAACGACGATGTGAACTAGAGTCGAATCCAAGCAGGATAGACGAAATTCTTGCTGTTGGTGCGGAACGAGCAAGATCAGTTGCTGGTAACGTTCTTGAGCGTGCACGTGAAGCATGTGGGCTGCGTGGTTCATCTGCGCGGGGGCGGAAACAATGAATGTGCTTGGTGTTGGCACCGACATCACAGAGTGCCTGCGAATAGGCAAAATGATTGAGCGACACGGAGAACTTTTTGTGCAACGTGTTTATACGCCCAAGGAGATTGAATACTGTCGAGGCCGCCGGATGGCAATGCAGCATTTTGCGGGTCGATGGGCTGCGAAAGAGGCAATCCTAAAGGCGCTTGGTACAGGGTGGCGGCAGGGTATAAGCTGGCGGGATATTGAGGTCGTCAATGGCGTAACTGGAAGGCCCGTTGTGACTCTGATGGGTGGCACACAAGACGTTGCTGAAAAAATGGGGATAGGCGGCGTACTTGTAAGCATTTCTCATTGCCGCACTCATGCCACGGCTCACGCGATTGCGGTAAGCCAGATGCCACCAACGTTCGATCAGGATATGCCTTGGGAGTAGGCGGCCTACTTTTCAATAAACTTTTCCAATTCGGCAACCCCGCCTTCAATAGTCAAGTCAGATACTGGGGTTCCATCGTCTACCTGCGTTTGCCCATCGCGGCGTGTGAGTACAAGGGTCTGCTGACTTTTCATGTGGTCGGCTAATTGCTTTCGAAGATCTTTCTGTTCTTTTTCTGGAAGTTTCGCAAAAGCACCTCGCCCACGGCATTTTGGAAATTTACTACACCCTAGCCATGGGCCTCGCTTGCCATCACGGAGGTTGAGGAATTCGCCACATTTAGAACACTCAATGTCCGTCAAAATGGGGGAAGGAGCGGGAAACTTGAGGTTACCTTTTTTGTCAATGTTCATGATAAATGATGCTGGTATATCCGAATCTGATTTCTTGGATGACTTTTTCGGTGGCGGTGGGCCATCTTCGACAAGAAAGTCTCCAAACCGTCCCGTTCGTTTCACCATCGGCGTTCCATTTGGTGAGAGAAGGTCAATTTGCTCTGGGAGCAGGGGGCGTCCGTCGCGGTCAACAGGCATGGCAAAGGTGCAAGCCGGTATTTCTTTTGGCTTCCGCTTCCGAGGTTTTTTTCCTTTCGCTGTCTTCTTAGGAGGAGGCGGTTCCACAAGTATTTTCTCGTTATACCCACAGCATGACAGGAACCGGCCTGTTTTTCCGAGACGATACTCAAGACGACGGTCGCACGTTGGGCAAGCATATTCAGAAGGTGTCGATTCGGCTTTTTTGTGCTTAAGTTGATCAGCGAATTCAATTTTAGGAACAAGTTCTTCATAGAACTCATGGAGCATGTCGGTCCACTGTTTTTTTCCTTCAGCTACTTGATCGAGTTCCTGTTCAATCTCGCGGGTATAGCCGACTTCGATAAACTGATCGTGGAACCCTTCCTCAAGGAATTCTGTAACTGCTTCACCAAGTGCGGTCGCATAAAATCGCCTTTCACGTTGTTCTACATAACCACGATTTTCGATCACATTGATGATGCTTGCATAGGTTGACGGCCTCCCGATTCCTTCTTCCTCTAGTTTCTTTACAAGAGTCGCCTCACTATACCGAGGTGGCGGCGCTTGAAATTTCTGCCGCGGCTCAATACTGAACGGTGCGAGTTGTGTTCCCTTATCAAAATCGGGCAGGACCTGATCGCCGTCTCCCTTCGGGATTCCGGTAACACGCAAACAGCCATCAAATCGCAAGACGCGTCCATTTGTTTTAAAGACGGCTCCTGTATCTTTGTCTGAACGTCGCATGCGCACAGCCGTGCTGTCCCATTCAGCATCGGTAGCTTGACAGCCAACAAATGATTGCCAGATGAGCTGGTAGAGTTTGAGCTGCTCGTCGCTTAAAGCCGAGGCAATAGTGTCTGGATCACGAAATGGATCGGTTGGTCGAATTGCTTCGTGAGCTTCTTGTGCTGACTGATTACTACTCGAGTAAAAGCGAGGTTTTTCAGGGAGGTATTCTTTCCCTAGTTTTTCTTCAAGGTAGCTTCGCGCCAACTTTATGGCCTCACCGGATAAATTTGTTGAGTCAGTTCGCATATATGTAATTAGTCCGACTCGCCCTTCTCCCGGCAGGTCGATGCCCTCGTAGAGTTGCTGTGCGACACGCATTGTTCGATCCGTTGACATGCTTAGTCGGCTACTTGCTGCCTGTTGCAAGGTACTTGTGATAAATGGTGGATAGGGTCTCGACTTTGTGCGTTTCACATCAATTGAATCGATGCTATAGCGTGTGTTGGAGTCTGGCTTTCCCGTTATCCTTACAACATTTTTTGCTCTACCCTTGCCGGTACTGCTGGCCTCTCGTTGGATATCAATGTCGACTAAGCCCGCTGCCTCAGCAGCGGATACTGCTTCATCAACAAGTTCTTCGGCCGATGTTTTGTCGGCCTCAATCTTCAAGGTTTTTCCACCAACCTCAACAAGTTCGGCGGAAAGGCTGCGGTGATCAGACAACCAGGCGGTGCGTTGCTTAATCGTTGGAGGTCGGTTGCGATCATCTCGCTGCGACATGAAGTCGTTCCAGACGGCATGCAGAGCGTCAGCGCCATCGGTATCAAACGAGAGATATCCTGAAAATTCCCAAGACTCATCTGGAGTAAAGTCACGAATCTGTTTCTCACGTTCTACAACAAGCCTTGTAGCCACACTCTGTACGCGGCCAGCACTTAATCCCGAGGCGACTTTTTTCCAAAGAATTGGAGAAACTCGGTACCCAACAATACGATCAACAATTCGGCGAGCCTGCTGTGCTTCCACACGAGGCATATTAATACTGCGAGGGTTTTCAAAAGCTCGTTGCACGTCAGATTTAGTAATCGCGTCAAAAGTGACTCGTTTCGCTTGTTTCGGGTCTACTTTCAGTTCTTCTGCAAGATGCCAGGCGATGGCCTCCCCTTCACGATCAAGGTCAGTTGCAAACCAAATATCGCGAGCCCCTTTCGCGAGCTTGCGGAGTTCTGTGACTGTCTTTTTCTTTGCTGAATCGACTTCATAAGTTGGTGCAAAGTTATGCTCGAGGTCGACTCCGGGGACAAGTTGTTTGATTCCCTTGGGAGCTCGGCTCGGAAGATCACGAATGTGCCCCACTGACGCTTTTACGACAAATCCACGTCCAAGATACTTCTCGATGGTCTTCGCTTTTGCAGGACTTTCAACAATTAC
>DONH01000096.1 GCA_003509235.1 Planctomycetaceae bacterium | reverse complement strand
CTGCTGTTACTTTTATCTCGGTACACTAGAAGTGACAAAAGCCCACCGGCAGCATGAAAAAGTCGTAGTGTTTTATCGATGTCACGGGCCATCAATGAATCTGCCGCATTAGCTCTTTCGTCACAGCACAGCATCATCGGTAACGAGCGAACACGCTCAAACTGACCAAGCAAACCTTCATTGACAGGGAACTGACCGTTCACTGAAACAATACCGGCAAATGATTCTGGATTTCGACATGCCAAACGAAAAGCATTCTCCCCACCTGCTCCAACTCCAATAAGATAAACCCGACGACGATGGACGCTGTATCGATCAACCATTGCGTCAATCGCCTGAAAGCAATTCTCAGAATCAGAGGGAACAGCAGGCAACACTGCAAGATAGTTCCGCAGACTCATCCGCGTCATCGTACGACCCAAGTCAAAGGAAGTATCAGTCGATTGTGGAAGCCAAACAAGCAGCGGATAGTCATACCCCGGCTCGTAACCGAGAGGTAAAAAGACACGATCTTGTTCAACCTCATGCTGGACACAGCAATCGCTACTCAGGTGATCCCAGCATGACGACACACTATGAGCACTCTGGTCTTCAATCCAGCGGTCCCTTTGATTAACCATTCCGGCTCCTCTGCAAAATTCTCGATGCACATACCAGTTTCTTTATCTGGCAGTTGTCACCACGAACAATCACGTTCATGGCACCGTACTTCGGGTTTTTAACGCAGTCGTACAATCCGGGCAATGGCAGCCTTGCCCGTTAAAAGCAACGTGCTTCGGAAAGAAACTGGCCGGCAGGGGAGTCTGGGGGGGCTAGGGGCCTCTTGGCTAAGCCGTCAGTTTCCCCATGACAGCAACAAGCTCTCGAACTGCATCAATGCTTTTATCCAATGCAGCTTTTTCATCAGGTAAGAGCGAGAGTTCGATGACCTTCTCTACTCCATTGCCGCCCAAGATGACTGGGACACCTACAAAATAACCACCGACACCGTACTCAGAATCACAATAGGCCGCACACGGAACCAACCTTTTCTTATCCCGAACAACAGCCTCGACCATTTGCGCACTTGCCGCAGCTGGAGCGTAATACGCGCTACCTGTCTTAAGTAAACCGACAATCTCAGCGCCTCCTTTTCGTGTCCGTTCTACAATTGAATCAAGCCGGTTACTCTCTATCAATTGGGTGACTGGAATACCCCCGACACTCGTGCAACTCGGGATTGGAACCATCGTGTCCCCGTGCCCACCAAGAAGGATTGCAGTAATATCTTCAACACTCACGCCTAATTCCATAGCCAGAAAACTTCGGTATCGTGCCGTGTCAAGGATGCCTGCCTGGCCGAGCACACGCGATGGTGGAAAACCAAGCACCTGAAATGTTCGTTGCACCATCGCGTCGAGTGGGTTGGATACAACGATGACAATAGCATCGGGACTAGTATCTTTGATCTGCCCAGCAACGTCACCTACAATTTTTGCATTTGTGGACAAGAGGTCGTCCCTGCTCATGCCAGGCTTTCGAGCAATTCCGGCCGTGACCACTATGACATCACTTGCAGCCGTCTCAGACCAATCGGTTGTTCCAGTGATCCTCGAATCAAAGCCCATGATTGGTGAAGCCTGAAAGAGATCAAGAGCTTTGCCTGCTGGCATCCCCTCTGTTGCCGGGATATCAAGAAGGACAACATCGCCTAACTCTGCAGCTGCACACCAATGTGCGGTCGTGGCCCCAACATTTCCGGCACCAATAATTGAAATCTTGGCTCGTCTCATTTCCTTACCTCTCATTTGAATCTCGGAACTCTTCTTGACCACAAATACTGGGGATATCCCCGACCGGCATAACGGAAGCACGCCAGGCTCCACGATAACGCTTTAGCTCGGAAAATCGACTCAAATCTTGTCGCAAAAGTATTTCCGAGTGTTCAGTGTTGCGAATCTCACAAAATCAACAAGCGTTAGTCAATTTGACCGAGAAATCAGATGTTCTCTAACTTTTTCAACTTGAAAGTCCTACGGAAGTTGAATTTGGTCAGGAAGAGTATCTCTCAGTCGAGAGCGACGCCTACTCTGACAAAACCCTTTCACAATCCAACCAACCAGTGCGAGAGCAGTGAGTACAGGCAACCAAGTCATTCCTCCGGGAAACTGCAGTGGCTGCCTTACTGGCAACCAAAATGGAATTTTCCCAATGAGCAGTGGTGACTCCTGAGGCTGCCCTGCCCTTGCTCCATTCCTCTGACGAATCAAACGCTGTGTGAGATATCGATATCGCTTAAAAATAAATCCCGCAATTTGGATTGGTTCATTCACTTGTTCACCAATGGGCAACCCCTGAGGCAGTTCTGTACAACAGAAAACAAGTGGGTATGTGTCTTGAAATTCCTCACCAATCTGAAGTAGAGGCGTCGCAACAAAAACGAAGATCTCCCAGTAGTGATCATTGCCGAGTATGTCCTGATCCCGACCTGCTTCCACAAGAACTTTTGTAACACGACGAGCTGTCCCATTAAGTACTATCTGCTCACCGCGATGCAGTCGCAACCAGTCACTGGCTGGGTTAAGCAATGACACCAGCGACGTGTCATCAAGTAGCGGGGCGTCAGGGATGTCTTTTTGGCTTTTACTCGCCGAAAGGCTGGCATAAAACGCCTCTGCTTCTGACGCTTGTATAGGCATGCCGTCCTCAACGGAATTGAACAGGCCATAATCCATACCAAGTCGTCCAAACGGTGTCTGCGGCCACCACTTCAGTCTCGGAGCTACCGCCAGAATCTGCTTTTCGTTTTGCGTGTTTGGTACATGATCCGGGACGTGAAGCAGGATCGCTGAAGCCTCACATATTTCATCGAGATTGTTCTCAACGAGCAGACCGGCGGGAAGATCAGGCACCACCAGCCACGCCTTCTCCGAATTATTCAGCTGGAACTGTACTGCAAAGATGTCTTTCGAATTTGTGATCATCGCCACATCATCTGGAGCTTTCAGCCTGACGGCCTTGGTGATCTGCCCACGCATGCGAACAAACCGACATTGCTCCTGACACTGCTTTGCTTGACCACTTCTGAATTCAACTGAACTGTTAATCCATTCCTGTCGCCATTGATTCGGGGCCCCCTGGAAACGGTCCAGCATCCGAACCATCAGTTGAAATTCGGCACTGGAAAGAGAGAATTCATCTCGCCCAGCAATGGCTACAGTTTGTTTCTGTACGTATGCCGGAGAAAGCCCCCAGGTCGAAAAATATTCTGCTGGCGACTGAACGGCCGATGATGCAGTTCCGACCCCAAGTACAAACAAAAGTAAGAGTGCGATCGTGCTCCGCATCCGTACGTAGAAAATTTGTAAGTTCTCAGGTCGATACACTTGGCACATGATTTTCATGCGAGATTCCCGGAGAACCATCGGAAACATGAGGCAACCCAGTCACAGGGACAACGATGTTGGAGGCATTGACGCCTTCAGCATGCTGTTGCCGCCGCATCTCTCGCCAAACATAAAGACCGAATGATCCAGCAAGCGTGAATGGCATAGCAATCATCAAAAGAATGCTGTAAAAATATCCGCGAGCTATATTCGCACCCTCGCTGTCAGCTGCCTGCAGCCCGTCTTTGCAGGTTGGGCAACCCCACGCATCACTACCCACAGCAATGCTGACAATCAACACGAACAAACCAACCAACGCATATCGTTTCATATTCTAATTGTAGACGATTCGTCGCCCCAAGACAGTGACGACCATTTTCTACTCGGTACAGGCAAAAACAAAGAATCCGGGGGGCTTTCGGCAATCACCACAGGCCTCTGCATCTTACTTCGTCAGAAAAACAAGCGTTTCAGCTGCATGGAAGCAAGTTGGCTATCTAGATACATCAGGTCGTTGTCAAAAAATCAAATCACACAAATCATTTGGTCTTGAAAAACGACTATGTGAATAATGTTGTTTTCTAGGCCAAAGGCCAACACGTGTTTTTCTGATTACGCACTGTTTCGGCATGGTCTTTTCGGCTTGGGTAGAAGACGTACACCATGAAGTAAATGACAACACCAGTCACTGATACATATAACCAGATTGGCAAGGTAATCTTCCCCAGTTGCCGATGACGATTCCAACTGCCTCGAAACGCAAGAACAAGCATCGCTACTGCCAGCACAGGAACCGTGACTGCCAAAATTATATGAGACGCCAAAATCCAGAGGTACACCACTCGTACGAGCCCCTGCCCACCAAACGAAACATGACCAACGAGATAATGGTAAGCCAGATATGAGATGAGAAAAATTGTTGAAACTGAAAAAGCAGCGATCATGACCGCTCGGTGAGCTTTCCAGTTACCACGTGCAATGAGGACCCATCCCACAGCAAGAAGTACCGCCGCAATTCCATTGAGCACTGCGTTGAGCGTTGCAAGCGGATGAATGGCCAAAGGCAAACCTGATTCCATCAGTCCACTTCCTGTGTACCTACGGTCGCATCATCCTCTGCGAGAACATCACGAATAAGTTTCTTCAGTCGCTCCACTCTGTCTTCCTGCAGCAGGTGATAACTGCCACGGAGTCGTCCCTGACGGTCAAAGACGACACCTCGCTCGGAATGCACGCCTAATTCTACGGGTAAAAAGAATGTCTTGGTGCCCACCCGTTTGATGACATTCATATCACCAGTTAAAAATTTCCATCGCTGAGGATCTGCCTCAAAACGGTCGGCATAGTGTTCCAATGCTGCAGGAGTATCATTTTCAGGATCACAAGTCAGGCTTACAGCAACAAAGTTCGGATCATCTATCTCACGAAGGATATCGGCGATTACCTGATTCTCACGAAAACACGGCCCCGGACAATTGGCGAAAAAAATACTGCCCATCCACACTTTGCCCTGTAGATTTGCCGAATCGAATTGATTTCCCTCTTGGTCTGTCAGTACAAATCTCGCTGCGGGTTCACTCGCTGCAAGAGAAGTCGCTTCGGTGGCTTTCCCGCTTTTGTTGACACCCACTGGCTTCGATCGGGCAGACATATCTTTTACGTCTCCTGGACCGCCACAGCCGACAAAGCAGGTGGCAAGCAGTGTCAAAAAAGGAGCCACTCCATATTTACTGAGTAGCTTATTCGTGTTCATGATTCTCAACTTCACCGGCAGATGAAGCCTTCTCTAATAACAAAACATCAGAACCACGGGCCATGTGGAGAGCACGTTCCTGGGAAACCATCCGGTTCCGCAAGCCAATATCTGGTATCAACATAATAGCAAGGAAAATGGCCATCATGGCTGCCGGAATTGTGAGCACGTACTTCCAGTTGGCCTCCCATAAGACGTGCATAAAAAAGAGCACCACGAGCAATGCCTTGGTACAGGAAACAGCCATCATGAAGGCCCAGCCGACCTGCGGCTCATCTTTCCACGGCCAGTAGGGCGAGTACGTCAAGAATGACATTGTAGTTAAGAAGCATAGAGCGGCGAACACAGCCATATACTGCATAATTCCGCCATGCTGCTCATGTGCTTGCTCGTCTTCTGCGGCACTTCCAATATCTTCAGGCAACTTACCCGGAGAAGTTTTTGGCCCGTGCGTTACATTCGAACTCTCGTGGGGCCCTGAATTGCTCATAACTGCCTTCTTACAAAATGCTCTGAAGTATCTTCAACAAATACCTTCAAAACAAATACAAAAGTGGGAAAAGAAATATCCAAACGAGATCCACAAAATGCCAATAGAGACCAGCGCTTTCAATCATACCAGCGGTTTTGGGACCGAGTTCATAAAGAAGTAAAATACAAAAAACAATTAATCCAACAATAACATGAATTGCATGAAATCCAGTCAAGAAGAAATAGGTGCTTGCCCACATATTCCCTCCGGGTATCACTGCAGGTAATTGAAGCCATGCGAATGTGTCATTGAGTCCACCACCATGGCCATGGCTATCGGAACCTTCACCCGGCAGGGGCATGATCTGATCTGCGACAACCGCAAGGTCAAACGCCTGCTGATCCGGGTTGTTGACCATGTCTTTGACTTGTTTCAGGCGACGGCGTCCGGTGATCTCAGCATCGGAAAGCTCACTTTCGGGACGCCCGTCAAGTTCTTTTATCTTCGCAAGGATTGCTGGCTCACTCAGCCTTGCCCTCACTGCCGAACCGTAATAGAGATCAGGGCGCTCATAAATTCTTCCGCGTGGTGCCCAAGGGTAAATCCCGTGGTCAAATTTGGATGAGTATTCGTAAGCTTTTACACCAAGGAAAAGTGAACCTAATATGAGTGTAAGCAACATCCAAGCTTTCGCGAGAGATCGCTTATTTGCTCGCGCTGCCTCAAGCGCAAGCACTACAGTAACACTTGAGCAAATGAGCACAAAGGTATTGAAAGCACCAATCGGCTCACTTAGGTGCACATGATGAGGCTTGGGCCACACAGCGGCACCAAAGCGAAGGACAACATAACTACCCAACAAAGCCGCAAAAAACATGATTTCTGTCGATAGAAAAAGCCACATAATGAGTTTGCCACGCGTGAGCGGCAAACCAGGTTGGTATTGAAGAACTGGTCCATGGTGTCCGTGACTTTCATGACCAATCGATGCAGCTGGAGCATTCATAAACGTGTCGAATATCTTGAGTCGTGCGGTAATTCAAAAACAAAAAACTAGAGGTACGAACCTGTCAATATCTTTGGGGCACTAAAGGCTACTGCGGACGTCATAAGAATCAAAAGCACACCCAGCGAAGTAAAGAGAAGAATACGGGCGGACCGATCATCTCGTCGGAAAGCAAAGTTTGCGGAAACAAGCACATAGACGGTAGATGCGAGTGCTGCCGTGAGAAACATCCGGATACTGCCGCTTGGTATTGCCATTGCCAAACTGACCGGAATCAAAGCGAGAGCCGCTGCTAGAGACTGCCCCGCTGCTCGCAAACCGCTCGGGTCAGTAACCGTAAGCATTTTGAGACCCGCAAGATCGTACTGTTTACGATAGAGCCAAGCAATTGCCATGAAGTGAGGAAACTGCCACAAATAGAGCACTGTACCAAGTGCTGCCACAGCAAGTGTTGCAGCGATATCACCAGCAAGCACTTGCTGCGGGCCATCTGCTGCAAGCCAGCCAATTGCAATCGGTAGGGCACCTGCCACCGCGCCAACTGCTGTATTGAGTGGAGTGACTCTCTTCAGTGGCGTATAGACCCCAACATAAAGAACCCACGTGAGCATTGCCGCGGATGCGGCTTGTAGGTTTCCGGCCAACCACACGAAACCAAAGCCTCCTATTAAACTCACGGCAACAAAAAGCCAAGCAGCGCGATTCGACAATCTTCCAGCAGCAAGCGGCCGCGATGCTGTACGAGCCATGAGCCCGTCAGTACGTTTTTCGAGAATTTGATTTGCGATACTTGAACTTGCTGCTACGACCGCTGTGCCAGCCAAAACGCCGACAACGGACAGCCAATTCAATTGACGAGAGCCTGAGGTGACCCACATTGCGGCAAACACCGTCACAAGCACCATCAACGCAATACGCGGCCTTACAAGTTGAGAGACATCGGCAATGACGGAATGTTGCGTTGCTGCATGTGGATGAGTCAATATGTCAGCAGCGACAGATGATGAAGGAGGGGCGAGATGATGTGGAGCGGCTAACTGCGTCACGCTAAGGCCCTCCGCCGAGGCACGAGGTG
>DONH01000134.1 GCA_003509235.1 Planctomycetaceae bacterium | reverse complement strand
TCCAACGCGTCTCAAAAGCATCTGTCACGATAGGTCACAAGGAAACAGCCAGCATTAGCAGAGGTCTTCTTGTTTTTTTAGGGGTTGAAACCGGTGATGGGTCAGCAGACGTGCAGTGGCTTGCGGGAAAAATTGCTCGACTGAGAATCTTTCCTGACGAACAAGAACGGATGAACAAGGATATCCAAGACATTCAAGGTGACATTCTTGTCGTCAGCCAATTCACACTCTTTGCAGACACTCAGAAAGGTAATCGACCGAGTTTTTTTCAGGCTGCAAAGCCAGAAGAAGCTATACCGCGCTATGAAGAGTTTCTTCAGAAAATAGAACTGCTCACTGGGCGTGCACCAGCTCACGGAACATTTGCTGCTGACATGCAAGTTGCTCTTATCAATGATGGACCGGTCACGATTCTGATTGATTCTCAAGAGAGCATGAAAGAAGCATCATCAAAAATGGATTCTTGAATTTCAAAAGGAGAGCATCGTAGTCCGATCATTCTTCTAAGCGATGCCATACAAGACTGCTGAGCACAAATCATTTCAATTGAGAAGAAGGGATTCCTCGGGGTCACGTGATTCACTTCCGTTTGTGATGCATTACTGTCTTAGTCCATCACGGTGATCTTCCCGAACATGCCGGAGTGAAAATGGCTCAGAAAATCTTGTTTACTGAGACGGTTGTTTTGCTCGCTCCTTGGCCTTTCGAGCTTCATACGATGCAATCACTTTTTCTGGATTCGCTTCGAACATACTGAGACAACCCTTGCAACAGACCCAATAGGTTTCCCCTTGGTAGGACACCTGCTGATTGCCCTCACCTCCGGTTACAACGCATTCATTTCTCGGACGTGAACGTGTTGCAAAAACAGTACCTTTGCGTGTGTATCCAAGTGTTGCTCCCTGCTGAAGACGTTTTATATTTGAACCATACTGTAGCGTGAGTACGAGACGTTTATTGTCTGCAAGTGTTTTAATTAGGAGTCGTGCTGGACGACCTGGCTCAATGACATCATTGACTAATTCAAGTTGCTGATTCTCATCAATAAAACCCGTAAATATTTCGACTGCTTCTGATTCAGTGTGCTTTGCCTCAAGCACAAACATATTCTCTTCTTTTCCGGGAACAATGCGACCGCTCGTAAAATAGCGACCAGGTGTCAACTCAAACACAATAGCTGGTACACCCTCATCGAACGACCATGCCCATTCAGACTCTGCTGACCAACGCGCACTGCCACCTAGCTTCTGCATCGCCACCCCCTTCCAACCACCTATAAAATCCTGAAGACGCATAAGCTTTTCTTTTTGTACTTCTTGGTCTACCTGAGACAACTCTTCTCCCATGAGCAGTTCAGAAGTACAAATACAACAAAATGAAATAGTGATTAATAAAATCATTATCTTGCAAACTATCTTATTACAACATGCGTTTTTGTATGACAACAAATATTCATTGTCACAAAATATATTCCCGCAAGCAGCTGGTCCTTGTTTCATCACAATCGAAAGTTTCAGTGACTTGAGCATATCTAGTCCAAAAAAACTTTTTAATATTTCTACGAATAATTCAAGCAGGGAATAAACCACTTGGTGTCCTGTGTCGAGACTTTACATCCCTCTAACTTTTCTCCAAATTTATGCCTAAGGCAAGGGAAAATGAATTACCATAAGTCACACCTAAAACAGAATAATATTATCGGCACATAACATTGAGTATCTAAATTGCGTTATGGTCTAATGAAAGCATGGAATGCGACGCAGATGTATAATCCACAACGAACTCACCAAAAAATAGATATCACCAGTTTTTGAGCCGATACTCAAAAATCTTCTTAGGAACGCGACATGGTCACCTACCAAAACTTTCTCTCTCATTTGCATCAGTTAATTGATATCTATAACCACATTATCACTAGAACATTTCAAGTACACCGCGTGCAACGTGTTACTTTCTTTTTCATAACCTGTCTGGTAATTGGCACTGGTATTGGGGCTGCAGAAGAAGAATGGATTACTCTCTTCGACGGGAAGACGCTCAACGGCTGGGAACAGGTCGACGTAGATTCACGTTACAGTGAAAAGAGCACATGGGAGGTAATCGATGGTGCTTTGACTGGCACTGGAGCACCTTCAATGCTTATCTGTACCAAAGGGCCGTTCAAAAATTTTCGCTATCGAGCAGAGGTCCGTATTAATGACGGCGGCAACTCAGGACTCTATTTTCGAGCGTCACGCAAACCGACTTTTAAAGATGGCTATGAAGCTCAAATTGATAGTACGCACAAGGATCCAATTCGTACTGGATCCCTCTATGGATTCTTAAACATCTATAAAGATCTCGTACAACCGAATGAGTGGTTTACATATGAGTTAGAAGTTCGCGACGATCAGTGGCGTCGTCGGGACCTCACCCGAATTAGAGTAATTGTGAATGGAGATGAGCTATACGAATACCTTGACTTTGCAAAAACTTTTACTGAAGGGCACTTTGCATTCCAGCAACATGATCCTGGCAGCATTGTAAATATTCGAAGAGTTGAAGTCATGCCACTCTCAAATTAAGAGAACATTTTATGAAGTCATGCCTGTTGTTTCTATGTTCGATCGTCTCTACGTTATTTCTTGGAAACCTACACCCCGTAGCAGATGCTGCAGACCCACTAAACATCTTGATTCTTCTAGGCGATGACATTGATAAGTCCTCGCTTGGCCCATGGGATGGTCAGGCACATACACCTCATATCGACGAGCTTGCTCTTGATGGCGTACGGCTCGATTGTGTCTATGCCAATGTTGCGATGTGTGCACCGTTTCGACAGGAATTTTTCAGTGGTCAGTGTGCCTGGCGTACCGGAGCGATGCCAAATCATTCAAAATCTGTTGCTGGCACCAAAAGTTTGCCCCATTATTTACAGCCACTCGGTTACCATGTCGGATTACTGGGTAAAAAACATATTGGGCCACGAGATGCCTACCCTTTTGACGACCTTGGTGATCTTCCAAAAGACCGTGATGCAAATGACGATGCCGTACTACGTGCAGAGGCATACATTCAAAAAGCTGTTCGTGCAAAAGCCCCTTTCTGTCTTGTTGTGGCTTCGAACGACGGCCATGGACCATACACACATGGTGATCGTAGTCGGTATTCTTCCGATACGATTCAAACGCCACATGATGCGCTTGGAACGTCTCAGTACAAGCAACAACTAGGGGCTCATCTTGCTGAAGTCACCAACCTCGACTCACTGTTAGGACGGCTTCGAGAAATTCTTGAGAATGAAGACGTTGCTCAGAATACCTTGATTATTTTTTGCTCAGAGCAAGGTAATGCATTCCCGTTCTCAAAATGGACATGTTTTGATAGTGGCTTGTCTGTAGGCGTGATTGCTGCTCTGCCAGGGGTCATTCCAGCGGGAACACACAATAACAACATGGCATGGATTGCCGATATTGCACCGACTCTTCTTGAGGCAGCTGGGGGTGATGCAGATAAGTGGACATTCGATGGAATAAGCCAGTGGGCGAACTGGACGGGTGGCGACACCGTTGTCCATCAATATGCTTTCGGGGCATTTACGAATTGCAACATTCTCGATAATAAAACACGGAACTATCCAATTCGTTCAATTCGTGATGACAGATATACCCTGATCTGGTCACCGCAGTATCAGGACATCACATCCAACGTAACATTGACGCAGGCTCTTCAGTGGACTGCCAATGGACAGACTGACAAATACCCTGATGTCGCCGCCTCGTGGGTAGAATGGTCTCATAAACAACCAAATGCTCGTAATAAGGCTCTGGTCCATCGTCTTCATCATCGACCCGAATGGGCTCTTTATGATCGAAAAGCTGATCCACACGAGCTTCAGAATCTTGCAGGGTCGAACGGCGATAAGCAAATATTCCAAAAGCTTCAAAAGGCACTTCGGAATTGGCTAGAACGCTGGGATGACAGTGATCCAGTCGCCACAGAAAAAGCTTTTATTCAGAAGCACTAAACACTCTTAATATTCCTTTGCGTGAGGTTTAAACTGATGACTGCGTATAACAGAACAACTTCCCAAATGTGTCAGTGTAGACTTTCGAACTTCTGCGTAGGTGCCTTTCTTCGAGTCGGTGCATGCCTGACAATTGGTCTCTTTATGGGCTGCCTTGCACGGTCTGTGCGTGCTGATAATCAGCCTAATATCCTTGTGATTCTCTCCGACGACATGGGATATTCCGATATCGGATGTTACGGTGGTGAAATTGAAACTCCCACCTTAGATCGACTTGCACGGGAAGGTGTTCGATTCACACAGTTCTATAACACGGGTCGCTGCTGCCCAACACGAGCAAGCTTGCTGTCTGGTTTGTATCCTCACCAGGCTGGTATCGGTCATATGATGGATGACAGGGGGTTCCCAGGCTATCGTGGAGAATTTGCTAGCAACTGCTACACAATTGCTGAGGCCCTGCAGCCTGCCGGCTATCAGAATTACATGGCTGGTAAATGGCACGTCACACACGGACTCTCACCCAAAAAAGCTGAAGACAAAAAAAACTGGCCTATTCAGCGAGGATTCGACCGATTCTACGGAACGATTCACGGTGCCGGAAGTTTCTTTGATCCAAATACTTTGGTCAGGGATAACACCTTGATTTCACCCTACGCTGACCCCTCCTACAAACCAGATTCATACTATTACACCGATGCAATCGCTGACCATGCCGTCCGTTTTATTCGTGAGCACGATCAGACAAAACCTTTTTTTATGTATGTCGCTTTTACTGCCGCCCACTGGCCAATGCATGCAAAAGAAAAAGATCTTGCAAAATATAAAGGTCGTTACAAAGAAGGTTACTCAACGATTCGAGCAGATCGTTATCAAAAGATGCTCCATCACGGTCTTGTGACGGAGGATTCCACAACACTCTGGCCCCTCGAGGGGCAATGGGGTGAGCACGGTGAATATTGGCCGTGGGATGAACGAAATATGGAGGTTTATGCCGCCATGGTTGACTCGATGGATCAGGGTATTGGAAGAATCGTACATGCTCTTGAAACCACGAATCAATTCAACAACACACTGGTCTGCTATATGCAAGATAACGGTGGCTGCGCAGAGGGAATGGGCCGACGGAGTATTGGAAAACCAAGAGCGTCAACACCGCCACTCCCTCCTATGAAAGCTGACACACTCCAGGTTGACATGATTCCAAAACAGACTCGTAACGGGTACCCCGTTCGACAAGGCAAAGGTGTCTTGGCAGGTCCCGCTGATACCTATATTGGGTATGGTCAAGCTTGGGCGACTGTCTCCAATACACCCTTTCGAAAGTACAAGCACTGGGTCCATGAAGGTGGTATTGCAACACCACTCATTGTTCACTGGCCAGACGGCATTGTTGACCCTGGTCGAATGGAAGGAACACCCGGTCATCTTATTGACATTATGGCAACTGCCATTGATGTTGCTGATGCAGACTACCCAAAAAATAAAACTCCCCTTGAAGGACTGAGTCTGCAACCACTCTTTCAGAAAAAGACATTACCAAATCGAAAAATCTATTGGGAACATGAGGGTAACCGAGCAATTCGAGATGGAAACTGGAAGTTGGTCGCTGGATTTAATCAGCCTTGGGAACTCTATGATATTTCCAGTGATCGATCCGAACAGCATGATCTTTCACAGGAGCATGCCAACCGTACGAAAAGCATGGCTGAGGCATGGGACGCCTATGCTGCTCGAGCAAAGGTCATTTCTTGGGATAAAATTCGCCCCAAGAAAAAATCAAACGCAAAGAAAAAGTGACATGACTTTGCACTTCTAGCTCTACAGAGTCTTCTGGTTCAGGTTTTCATCCGTGGGTCTAACGCGTCACGGATTCCATCACCGAGAAAATTAAGTGCAAAGAGCATAGTGGCCATAATGCCACCAGGAAAAACCAGTGTCCACCAAAATACCAGCATCTGATTTGCTCCATCATTAATAAGGCTTCCGAGGCTTGGCTGGGGTGGTTGTACGCCAAGACCAAGAAAAGAAAGAAATGCTTCCTGCAAAATCATCGAAGGAACGGTAAGTGTAAACGTCACAATGACTGAGCTAAGTGTATTTGGAATCAAATGCTCAAAAATTATGCCTCTATTTGTTGTTCCAAGACTTCGCGCCGCCAAAACAAAATCTTGCTCTTTAAGACTCAACACCTGGCCGCGAACAACACGTGCTGTAAGCAGCCACCCAACAGCCCCCAACGCAAGAAATAGCAAAACCAAACTTTTACCAAGAATCGTAACCAAAATAATTACGAGAAACATATACGGCAGTGCATAAAGAATGTCGACAATTCGCATCATGAGACTGTCAACAACCCCACCGAAATAACCTGACACGGCTCCATATATCGTCCCAATTAAAGCTGCAACAAAAGCTGCGAGCAAACCAACAGAAAGACTCACACGAGCTCCAGATAGAACACGTGCGAGTAGATCACGACCATAAAAGTCCGTGCCAAAAGGGTGTTCTAATGATGGGGGTTGTGGACCATACGCAAGATTTTGTGTGTGGTCATCGTAACCCCAAACGACCTGCAAGAATGCTGGACCAAAACAACAACCTATCCCTAGGAGCACCAAAAAAAGTCCGCTCATCCATGCTAATTTATTCTTCTGCAATCTTTTCCATGCATCTTCCCAAAGTGACGACCCCGCCCGGGAGTCGATCTCATCTGATCGTAATCCAACTTGAATACATTTCATGAGACATCTACTCGTGGATCCAAAAATCCATACAAGACATCAACCACAAGATTCAACAAAAGAAGAAAAAATGCATAAAGTAAAACGATGCCCATAACAAGAAAGTAATCTCGATTGAAAGCAGCATCAACGAAGTAGGGTCCTATTCCGGGAACATTAAATATTTTTTCAACAACAACACTTCCGGTAAGCATGCTCGCTATTGCAGGCCCGAGATAACTCACTACCGGTAAAATCGCGGTAGGAAACATGTGCCGCCAGACAATGGTCCATTCTGCAACTCCTTTCGCTCGTGCTGTACGAATGAAATCACTTCGAACAACATCAAGCATGCCACCTCGCATTAATCTTGCTATTGAACCTGCGTAAATAGTACCGAGCGTGAGGCCTGGCAGTATCACATGGTGCCAGTCACCCCAACCAGCTGGCGGCAGCATATGCAACCGAAGAGATACCACTAACACAAGCAAGGGTCCAAGAACAAAGCTTGGCACACTGATGCCAACGAGGGCAGCAGTCATCGCGGTATAATCCCAGACTGTATTTTGTCGAATTGCTCCAATGATTCCAGCCGTAATGCCCACAAGTAATGACCAGAGCAGCGCAACTGCGGCTAACGTAAGGGAAACGGGAAAACCATTTGCAATAATCTCATTGACTGTTCGCTGTGGATACTTTGTTGAAAGCCCAAGATCTCCCTTCAGAAGATTACCAAGGTATCGAACAAACTGTTCTGGGAGTGGCTTATCAAAACCATACTTTGCCTCAAGTTTCTGACGAATCTCAGCAGGTATTTCCTTTTCACTCGAAAAAGGTGAACCAGGAGCTAATCGCACAAGAGCAAAAGACGCCACAACGATAACAAGAACAGTTGGGACAAGTTCCAGCAATCGTCGCAAAAGAAGACGAATCATTTATGCACCTGTATAGCTTTCCGGGGCGTGTTCACAGACTCAATGTTTTCCTCGCCCGGTTCAAAAGATTCGTCGATCCACATGTATTTCCAAGGGTGTCTATCCTGGTGATTTCCCCAAATGCCTTGCACATATGGTTTGATCAACTGTGTTCGTGTGTACACATAAAGAGGAATCAAAGGTTGTTCTGCAAGAGCAAATGCCTCCGCTTTTCTCAAGATCTTGAGCCGCTCCTCTGGATCATTATGTTGATTGGCTTGCTCTAACAAAGCATCGTAAGTCTTACTTGACCAGTTTGAGTGATTGTTTCCACAGTCACTGGTAAGAAGCTCCAAAAATGTATACGGGTCAGCATAATCACCAATCCAACCCATCCGAGAAATTTGAAAATTCATTTGCTCAGCATTTGCCAGAAAAACTTTCCATTCCTGGTTTTCTAATTCCACAGTAATCCCAAGTTCCTGTTGCCACATCGCCTGGATTGCTTCAGCAACTTGTTTATGACCTTCTGATGTATTGAATGATAGCGTGACTTCTGGCAAATCCTGACCTGTTGGATACCCTGCTTCCGCAAGCAGTCGCCGAGCCTCGGCCGGATCATACACTGGAAGATAAAGCCCTTCGTATCCAGCAAGACCATCAGGCACAAGATCTGATGAGCCTATTTGTCCACCACGTGTCACGTGTTTAACAAGTGAGTCACGATCAATGGCAAGAGACAGCGCCCGGCGAACCAGTGGATCATCGAGCGGTGGTTTCGTCGTATTGATCCAATAAAAATAAACGCCCAAATAGGGATGGCGGTGGAAATCCTTATAGCTCTCTAGATGATCCATAAATTCAGCAGGAAGGGACGTGCTTCCGCCCGGCCAATCAAACTCTCCAGCGACATACATATTCATTGCCGTCGTCGAACTCTCCACCATTGCAACGCGGACACGATCGAGTTTGACAGAATCTGCATCCCAATATTTCATATTTTTTTCAAACGTCATGTGCTGACGAAACTGCCAGTCTGTCATCTGGAACGCTCCATTACAGACAACATGTTCCGGTCGCGTCCACAGATCTTGGTCAATACCACGTTCCTGAAGATTTTGAAAAAGGTGCTGTGGAATGGGCATGAATGAGTAGAAACTCAGGAAGTTGAGAAAGTATGGCAGGGGATCAACCAACTCAATTTCCAAAGTGCGTGAATCAAGTGCTCGGACACCAAGGCTATTAACTGCAGCTTCACCTCGACTGATTGCCAGACCTTTCTTAAAAATAAAACCATTGCTGGCATATTTACTTCCTGTTTGTGGATCAACAAGACGTCGAAGCGCAAACACAAAGTCATCTGCTGTGAGTGGGTGACCATCTGACCAGAACGAAGGGCGAAGATAAAACCTGTACACCCGTCCGTCATCTGATATGTCCCAATGCGTTGCAATGGCAGGAAGTGGCTTCAGGGTAGCGGGGTGAGCCTGAACAAGTCCTTCAAATGTATTCCAGATGATCTCACCACCCGTACTATCCGAGCATCGGCCAGGATCGAGCCACTCTGGTTCACTCGAATTATTTATCCAGATTTCTTTTGGGCCATGGCGCGGCTTGACAGTTCCAAAGTAAGGCGAAGACTGCTGCTGACAGCCAGTCGCCAGGACAGTGATAAACGTCAAAACAAAAACAACATAAGACTGGAAAGTCGTTTTATGCATGATCACGTTGAATCGTTACAGGAACACTTTCATTTCGATCTATCAAAATCTGATGCTCTGTTTGCTCATGGCGTTGAAATAATCATGTCAAATCAGACAACACACTGAGAATCGCTGATCCAAAGGCCGGGAGATCACTTGGTCGCCGACTGGAAACAAAATGTCGATCAACGACAACTGGGGTATCTTCCCAAATAGCTCCAGCATTGATGAGATCGTCCTGAATACCAGGACTTCCTGTCACTCGTACACCACGGTAAACACCAGCAGATATTGGAATCCACCCACCGTGGCAGATAGCGGCAACAAGCTTGCCATAGTTCGCAAAGTCCCGAACAAGTTGGAGCACCTTCGGCTCGCGGCGCAGGCTATCAGGCATCCATCCTCCTGGAATGAGAATTCCATGGAAATCCTCCGCTTCCATATCTTCGATCGCCGCATCGCTTACACATGGATAGCCATGTTTTCCAGCATATTCAGACCCCTGCTGCCGGCCAGCAAGTGTGACATGTCCGCCCGCTTCTTCGATTCGTAGTTTTGGATACCAGAGTTCCAAATCTTCATAGGCATCACCAACCAGACAAACGACACGGATTGTTGCTATCTGTTGATTCTCACTCATTTTCAACCTTCCTCACGCCGGTCACAAGGAGTACTCAGACTCCCTCCCACTGTCGAAATCCATCTCTCTTTTTTCATTATCACTGATTCGTCTTCAACGCGTCGGTAAAAAGATGAAGTGAAACACTGCCTCGACAGGACGGTGTCCCTCCTCAACCAGGCAAAAAGCAGATAGGCCCCTCTTTGGGACTACTTTTTGAGCGGAACAAATGCCTACTCGAAAGCCTCTCGGGACGTTCCAAAACTCACCAAATGGGGTGTTCATAGGGGTTCCAATTTTTCTGCTTGACGTGTGCTGTCAGCCCGCTACATTCACGCCCCTGCCATATCAAGTGGTCGAATTAGTAAACACCACAATATCTTGCGATAGCATGCAGACGGAACTGCCATTTATCTTTGTAACGTTTTTAGGGAATTTAACGGAGTGAAGGATTCACTCCAGAGGCGTATGTCAGTCGATACCAGTTGTTGAGAACCTATACGCGAGTACACTTTGTTAGGTCTTTTTGAGGCCATCACATTATTAGGAGTTTTGCCCATGACTCAGTTCGATTCATCCACTCAAGTCGCTTC
>DONH01000250.1 GCA_003509235.1 Planctomycetaceae bacterium | reverse complement strand
ACTGTGATGGGGCGAGCTTGAGCGAAGTCTCAAGTAGCGTGTGGGCTGTTGAGGTGTCGTTTTGCAAGAGGGAACAAGATGCAATTGCGTTTAAGAGCAGTTCATTTGTTCGAGACTCTTCTGGCAGAGATTGAAAATGAGTAAGAGCCTCTTCGACTCTTCCGCCTTTGGCAGCCAAATATGCCACCCGTTGTTGCCATGGCAGGCGAAGTTCCTTGTGAGGTGCAAAAGAAGGAAGCCAGTCATGAGAACTTATACCATGTTCTACATCCAACTCATAAAGGACAACACCCAAAAAGACATTCCCCGGATTGACAGAGAGTTCTCTCAAGATTTTCGTACGAGCGTTGTCTATGCTTCCTGCGCTTATGAGCCGCGTTATGGATTGAAGAAAGTTGTTGCCCGGAGACATGTGAGACAGAATTTTCAGTCTCATTTTCAATAAAGGAGAATAAGCTAACTGCAGCATGACGTTCCCGACAGAAACATTGAACGGGTCCATCAAATGCAAACTCTTGGTCACGTGCATGAAACAGGCAATCGCTTCAGAATGTTTGGCTAAATTCACATCCTCAGCAAATCTTTTGAAATAGTAAGACCCAATGTTCTCATCTAGAACAAAGTTCGAATAATGTGTCTTGTAGTGCTGGCAGAGTTCATCAAGCGTAAGTGCGTTTAATTCTGGAGTAAGCCCTGGAGAAAGATACTGAAAGTCAATAGTCATACCTGTTCCTTAGTGAGATTTCATGTAAATGCACTGTGTTTGGCAGTATATTTTTTATGTTTTATAAGGTGAATAAAACTTGGACCCACTGCGAAAGACTGTCCGATTGTATCATTCGATGTGTGCATTCTGCTGACAAGGAAAAATCCACCTATATGCCCTACCCCTCCGGGTTAAAGTCGTCAATTACATTGAACAATCTATAGCTGCATCCATTTTGCAGTTGGCCATGTACGAGATCCTCCACCTGGATATTGCTTAGCTGCTATCTTTGTTTACTGCCTTCTTTCAAAGGGTTTATAAACTGATTAAAGCTCAGAGCATAGGCGAACATTCAACTCAACAGTCATTCGGTATCGCCCCTCTGCCCTCTTGATAAAAAACACCATTTCACCCCTTCAAGATCAACCACCAAAAAATATGGAGACTCACCGCAAAACGGGATCAACCAGCTTGACATATCAGAGTTTAGCACATAAACACTCACCCATGACGCTCAAGCACAAAGATATTGTTTCTCAAATATTCACATTCATCGACAGGGTTCTTTTCATTGAGAAAAAGACCAAGGTGAAATTTGAGAATGTGACGTTATACCCTTCCGAGATTCATCTGATTCTCTTCCTCTACAGAGAGCAGGATACCAACGTAACGCGCATAGCTGAAAGACTTGGCGTAACCAAAGGAGCAATATCACAAACACTCAGCCGTCTTGAAAGTAAAGGCGTGCTGCACAAAGTCAAAGATCCGAACAACAAAAACGAATTGCAGGCCGAGTTTCTCCCCTTTGGTCTTACCGTGCTCGATCACTGCCTGAATATTACCGCTAACATCCATACGCAATACGACGATTATCTCGCTTCTCTCACAGAGAACGAACGTGAGACAATTAGCAAATTTGTTGCACATATTGATGGAGTGATGCGTGATGAAGTTGAAACTAAGGAATAATTTTTTTGGCTAAGAGTTTAGTAGCTAAACACAAGCCCATGTAATCTCTGCAATCGAGACCTCATACCCTAACAAAACAGGTTGTCTGAGTCTGGGTACTCATATTGTGTGTCACCATGAAATCAGCGTTAGTGACGCCTTCTGTGTTTAGCAGCTAAACCTGAACAACGAAAGGAGACAGGCATGAACAATGATTCTCAGACAAAAAATTAACGATAACGCTCGCGCAAGAAGCCCATTGAGGTCCCAACCACACTACGCGGACCCAACGGTATTCTGTCGCGGCAACCACCACATCACCATACTGCCAAGTCAACTTGGCGCAAAACACAAAGAGAGTTCAGATGAATAGAAACTTCAAACTGCTGCTTGGCGGTCAGCTTGTTTCCCAGGTTGGCGACAAATTCCACATGATAGCACTGGCCTTATGGGTCCTCGACACAACCGGATCCACGGCAAAGATGGGCGCAGTGCTGGCCGCTTCAATGATTCCATCGGTACTCCTCGGCTTTTTTTCCGGCGCCGTCATCGATCGATATTCAAGAAAGCTGATTATAGTGGGAACAGACATCATTCGAGGAATCGTACTTTTACTCTTTGCCTGGATGATGTTCGCAGGACAGGTCGACTTTTACTTCATCCTTGCATTGCAGGTTGTTCTTTCGATAAATGCGGCATTTTTTGACCCGACGATTCCATCAGTAATCCCCCAGATAGTTGATAAAAGCCAACTGGGGCGCGCCAATGCCATACATCAGGGAGTTTACAGCTTTGCAATGATTGGCGGTGCGGCACTGGGCGGCATAGCTGTTTCAACCCTCGGGTATGTATGGGTATTCGCACTTGACGGCTTATCCTTTCTGCTCTCGGCAGTATTTGAGTCCTTCATCAAAATCCCATCCGCTTCACCTGAGAAGGACAAAAGGAGTTTCACTTCAGACATCAAGGCAGGATATGCGTACCTCTTTAACAGTCGGCCGCTACTTGTTGTCTTGTTTATGGTCATGATCATTCACTTTTTTGTTGGGGCCATTGAAGTGTTCATGCCCGTGATTGCCAACACAATATCGGACAACGGCGCAGAGACACTGGGGCTTTTCCAGGCCGCACTGGGTGTCGGCATACTTGTAATGTCCATTTTGCTCAGCAGATTTTCCGTTTCCGGAAAAGAAAAGGAATCCCTGTTCTCATCCGTGGCGGTGATGGGATGTATTCAGGCCCTAACCTGGTTTATTGATCCTGAAAACGACTTTGCGCTCGCAGGATACACGGCCTGTATTTTCCTGTGGGGTGCCGCAATGATACGAGCCGCTGTTTCCTTCAAAACCCTGCTACAGACCCATGTAGACAATACGTACAGCGGAAGAGTTTTTGCCATAGCATCAACCATCGGAAACGCCTCAATTCCGGCTGCAATGATCATGTTTGGCCTGCTTCTGGATTACATCGAATATTCCAATCTGTTGCCAACTTCAGGGTTGATCCTGGCCACATTGGGCTTGATTGCCTTTACGCTGTTCAAGGAAGAAAGAAAGGATAGCACCCCCTGCGATCAAGCTCAGAAAGGTGAAAGTGCCCCCGAACCAGAGTGAAGCTTGATATTAGCCGCAAAGCAACTCAGATGTGCTGAACATCACCCCCGTAAAGGGTGAGCGCCCTTTGGGGTAAAAGCATTATCAAAATAAGGGGGTATCCAGAATTCTGGATACCCTATTTTATTACTGGTGGCGGAGTTGGCGGAAGTTGAATCCGTGACATCTTCACTTCTATCTGAGAAGTCGGCTCATTATCATCTGAAATAATTATTGTTTTCTGGATTCTCGGGCTTCTCTGGCTGGCGTTTGTAAATCCCGTTGAGTGGCTCCAAGATCACATGTCTGCCTAGGAGACTGCCTTTGCCAACATATTGCAAAGGCATGAAACAAGCCCGATGTTTTTTTTATCTTAATGTAAAGACTATCTCTCCATGTTTTTCGATGCGAACAAGCCTGAATCCCGCATAATCAATAATCCCAATACCGGAAGCATATGTTCGGGGAACACAATACTCGCCTGACACTTCAATTACAGTTCGCTCTTTACCAAAAAACTTTTGTTTGCTGCGCTTGGAAATACTACATTGAGCCGTCGTTTTCTTCCCCTTATCGGTAGATCTCGAGCCTCGTTCCACCAGATGGACCTCTTCACCCCAAACAGCCCCTCCCAGGTCAAGATCCGTATGGTACCCAGTCATGCCGTGTAGAGGAAAATCCTTCCTGATTATTTTGCTTCCATTTGTTGAAAGGCCATATACTGTTGTCATTTCAGTTGAGCACCCGGCATTGAAGGCTGTCCGTAGCATCGTGAGTGTTGATCTCTCCTCAATAAGCAGCGCTCCATCCTGGTCATACGTCAATCCACGGATTTCCATTTTCTGACCATTCTCTGCTTCATAAAATAACCTGACCCCTGGAGCGGGACCAAGGTATGTCGCAGCCTCAGTACTCTCTTCTGATACAGCCGCTACCGGAAGTGCCAACACAGCCAAGCAGCTAAAGACCATGGGCAACCCGACCAGCTGCCGTTTCACCTGTCCAAGGATTTTTCGCAAGCCACCTATCACAGCTTGAAATACTGTTTCCACCATTCCAGCAGCCAGCTCCAGCAACGGCACTTTCACTCTCTTCACGCCTTCGGTATTGGACCTTTCCGCCCAGTATTTTTTTGCCGGTGACGGACAATCCCGCACTTGCTTTTCATTTCTTTTCTCTTCAACTTCATAGTGACAATTGAGGTAGTGATGCGAAAGTCAGGGCTGCCCTCTTTAATAGTCCCGCCAAACGCCCCCTATAGCTCTTTCGTTATCACATAACCATTTGCACCCGCAACAACATCTAAATACCCGACCTACTTGTAATACAGAAATGAATCGCCCCCCTTCCCGTTGTATCGCATATGGCAGGCGATCTACTGCCACTGCGCGTTCTCATCGTTTGAAAATGGATAGCAAAAGAACAAAAATTCCATTCGACAAGATTTCGATATGAAAAGGCCAGCTTCCACTCTAAAAGCTGGCCTTTGATGTCATATCAATTGTATGGTCCAAGGTCATTCGGTTTAAATATACGCAGAGGAACTTTGGAGGGGCATATTCTCCCTGCAATATCAATTATCTCGCTTTTATCTCTTCGTGTTATACTAACATTTGAGTCTCCGTATTGAGTACCAAGCTTAGTATCACTCATTATTTCTCTGCCTGAACCGACAAGATCGATGTCATGGTAGCTGATTTGTAATTGGGTATCCTGCTCGCAGTCCCTAAAAGCCATATTGCTTTTCAATATATGCTTATGTGAATCCACGAATTCCGGCTTGATCATTACAAAAAGCGTGTAATATAAGCCGTTGCTCGTTTCTATACCCCATGTATTGCCCGGAGCCTCAAGAATCACCATTTCCTCAACGTTTTCGCATGATATAACATACGCTTCCGAAGCAAAGCACGGTGTGCACACCAGCACGAGCAAAAAACAAATCAAAAGTCTCACATCACCCTCTGATAAAATACTCAACACGACAGGCGTCACCCCCTCGGGTCCACAATTTCACTTCCCAGCCTATAGTGTACCCCCCCCTTGCTTGTATAGCACCTTCTATCTGGAAATTTCAGGAGGCAAGTGTCCAGTACTCCAAGTGTACTCTCTCCAATCTTGTGCCATTCTTTTCTCCTTATGCCGATGAGGCTGTTCGCTTATTTGTGAAAAGCCTACCATGGGTTTTTCGGAGAAAATCATCGAAACATGGGCTTTAGAAGTTGCCTTCCACCTTGGAGTAAGAACAAGTGAAAGCGAACTTCTCGCCTTACGTTGGGAGCATGTTGATTGGGAGCTTAACGAAATTCGCGTCTTTGCTCCGAAGACCAATACCTATC
>DONH01000089.1 GCA_003509235.1 Planctomycetaceae bacterium | reverse complement strand
TTTATTCCCTACCAATACCAACAGAAATTATTTCTTCGCAGAGAGTTCAAAAACAACCATGGGTAGGAAGTAAGTTTCCACGGCTTTCTCGCGCAGGTCACAAGATTCTCCAAGATTACCGAAATTTTTACTCCTGTGAAAATCTTACGTGCGTCACCGCTGCTTTCGGTGCGGGTGCACTGATGGCAAATACCGGCTTTGATACGACTATGCAAAACGCTTGGCAGACAGGAATAAGAGGGTCGCAAACCGGTGATTTTTTCTCGTCAACGAAAGATATCGGTGATGGGATTTACTTGCTGCCAGCTGCCGGGATAGCCGCAGCGGCAGGTGTTGCACTTGAAGGGATGCCGGTTGGAGATGCTTTGGGAGGGTGGGGTTCTCGAAGCCTACGAATATTTTTGGTTGGAGGGCCGCCCGTCTACGTTCTTCAACTGGCAACAGGTGCTTCTCGCCCGAGCAATAATGGTTCGCTTAATACAGAATCACCTTCAGGAAGCGACTGGAAGTTTTTTCAAGACAATAATGGAGTAAGCGGCCACTCATTTATGGGGGCGATTCCATTTCTTGCGGCTGCTGATATGGTCGAGCACCCACTTGCCAAAGGAACACTTTACGTGTGTTCTACATTTGTTGGTTTTTCACGAATAAATGATGATGCGCATTACTCTTCTCAGGCTTTTCTTGGTTGGTACCTTGCGTGGGCGGGTTCGTTAGCAGTCAGCCGGACAGAGCATCATTTCGCAGGCTTTCAAGTACGAGTTGTACCAGTTCCAGTCGGTAATCAAGGCGGGCTGGGGCTGGAAGCGAGTTGGTAGCAATGGCTTTGCCAAGAGTGATGCCAAAGGCATGCAATGCGCCGTGACGCGACGTATGCACTTTTTGGCTATTGTGCTACTGAATTGCGTGCTGTTTGCCTCTCGAGACAGGCTAGGTGTGCCGGCGAAGCCTGTTGATTGCTGAGACGACAAATTCATGGCGAACATTGTCAACAGTTTCGACTTCACCGATTGTACTTGGGAGAATAAATCGTAGTCTGCCACCAATATTTTTTTTGTCTCGGGACATAACCCCCAAAAGATCGTCATCTTCTATGCCGTTTAGTGTCGTTGTTGAAACAGGTAGCCCAAGTGTTTCAAGAAGTTTTTGTTGTCGTTCAACAACGAGTTTATCAATACGGTTCATTGAGCAGGCGAGGCTTGCTGCCGCCATCATCCCAAGAGAAACGGCCTCGCCGTGGAGAAGTGTGCCGTAGCCAGTCGCTGTTTCGAATGCATGAGCGAATGTATGACCATAGTTTAAGCAGGCTCGCAGTCCAGTGATTTCACGTTCATCCCTCTCGACAACAAAGGTCTTGAGTTCTGCAGAGCGGCGCACAATATGGGCTACGGATCGTTTTTCTCGATCTCTAATTCGAAGAGCATTCTCTTCGAGCCAACGAAAAAAAACAGCATCTAAAATCATTCCATATTTTACGACTTCAGCGAGCCCGCTTACATATTCACGATCAGGAAGAGTTGTAAGCGTACTTATGTCGGCCACGACTCCTCGAGGTTGCCAAAACGATCCAACAAGATTTTTACCCGCTGGAAGATTTACCCCTGTTTTCCCACCGATAGCGCTGTCAACCTGGGCAACTAATGTCGTTGGTACCTGCCAGAAATGTAAGCCTCGTGAAAATGTTGCAGCAACAAACCCCGTAAGGTCACCCACAACACCACCGCCGATTGCGAGTATTGCTGTTTTGCGATCGATCTTGAGGCGAGCGAATTCATTCCATAATCGCTCAGATTCAGCAAGAGATTTGGATGCTTCGCCTGATGGAATCGAGAGGTGGTCGATCGCTATCGACGCGTCTTGCAGGCCTTTTGTCACCGTCTTTCCGTGTGTCGCACTCACAGCCTGATCAGAAACAACGACCGCTCTTTGCACGCTGTCATTCGCAAGTAAAACTCCAATGTCTTGAAGTATCGTGTCACCAACATGAATTGTGTACGAACGAGTTGCTGGTTGTGTCGTTGCAACGCTTTCATCTAGCCGCACATTGATTTCGTGTCGTTCCACGTTATGCCGCCGCTACTCGTTCAAGATCGTCGGGAGTTACTGTAATAATGCGAGCGAATCCGGAATGTTGACGCACGTAGTCAAGATCGAATGCTTCTTCTGGAGTAGCATGAAGCAGTGCCTCAATGCGGCTACGGTCGTTCTCCGACCAATCTTCGTACTCATCAGGCCAAACGGTGTGCTTTTCGACGACGAGTGCATCCCTGTATGGATCAAACTGATTAGGCATCGGTGCTTTCTCTGACAATTATGTTGAATCGTTTCATTCGTACAAATTTCCTGATGAGTATATATTGAGAAAGTGAGTGGCTCGACTATTCTTTGTTTTTCAGCAGTTTTTTCATAAAAAGGCAGCGCTGTGGTCCGAAGCACACCCGGTTCCATGCTCGTTATCGGTCTTCTTATTCTCGGTCTTCTGGCAGCTGGGGTCGGTATCTGGTTTCAGTGGCAGCAGACACGTCGATGTCTTGCTTTTTATGGGACAAGCGCTGCAGAGCAGATTTCCAAATCACCTTTTGTTGAATTGTGGCAACTGAAGCCGCTCTCTGGTGATCGGCATACGGGGCGTTTAGAGGCAATTCGGGTCGAAGATATTACAGAAGCAAAAGGGCTGGTGCATCTCCGGAGGGGCCTTGTTGAAGATGCAAATTTTCACTGGGTAGGGCAAGGCGATACAGCGCACGTACCGTTGCCGGATGCTGCATGGGATCTTGCTCTGGTTTTTTCTGATACCAAACAAAAAGCTGGCGTCGAACAAACCGTAGTGGTTATCGATTTTGTTGGAAATTCTCAAGGAGCGAACTTGACGGTAGCTGGGAGGCCTGGGCGGGTTGCTTTGGGGAAAATGGCAGAAGGTCTGAAAACATGGGTTGAAAGTACAGCAAAATGGGACGGTTCGAACTGATTTGTGGGTTGGCTTGCGGGCAATACGGAGAAAAGACGTCTTTTGTTGAACATATTGCCGGAGTTATCGTCTCTGAGAGAGATAGGTAATGCGGTAACCGACATTTGAGTTTTTTTCAGCACCGTTTCCGAGAGGCTGGTGACATGCGATCGATTGCGATAGCGAATCAAAAGGGAGGTGTTGGCAAAACAACGACTTCGGTGAATCTTGCCGTCGCACTGTCTCGATTACGGAAAAAGGTCTGTCTCATCGATCTTGATCCTCAGGCCCATGCAACGCTTCATGTCGGTGTCTCACCGACGTCGTCTCCATGTACGGCTTACGATGTACTCGTTAACGAGCAACCATTAGCAGATGCTATTGTTCGGGCCCAAGAAAACCTTTGGGTGGTGCCTTCGCACCTCGATCTTTCGGTCGCAGAAATGGCTCTTGCGGGTCGTTCTGGTCGGGAGTCAATCCTGCGTGAAAGGCTAAAAATCGCTATTGATAGTACTGGTTCCCACCAGCTTGCAAACACTCAAGATGACAAGCAGCAGTTACAATTTGACTACATTATTATCGATTGCCCTCCGTCGTTAGGATTGCTTTCATTAAATGCGATGGCAGCGGTTGATGAGGTTTTACTTCCTTTGCAACCACATTTCCTTGCTCTGCACGGGCTGAGTAAATTACTTGAGACGATTGAACTCTCAGCGGAACACATCAATCCCCGTTTGCGGTTACTCGGAGTAGCACTCTGCCTGTACGAGGCGGGTACGCGGCTTGCGGCCGAGGTTGGACGAGATGTCGAATCTTTTTTTGCAGAGGTGGGTCAAGGGCACCCAGCGTGGAAAGACGCCAGGGTGTTTCAGACGAAAATTCGACGAAATATCAGATTGGCTGAGGCACCAAGTTTCGGCCAGTCGATTTTCGAATATGCAAATGATTCCAATGGGGCGTCTGATTATCACAACCTGGCCGCTGAAGTGGATGCTGCTGTACTGCCGAAGTTGCAGCCCGGAGAGCCATACGAAATAAATAAAATGGCAGCCTAGGCAGAATCCTTAAGTAGAAATATGGTGTGGGTCGGGCTGATCTTGTTCGTGGGCGATATATTTCTAGCTAATTGTTACGGAGTGCAAACAGATTATGAGCCGAATGATAGGTTTGAGGGCTCATTGATAACAAAAGTTCATAATGTGGTCATTAAATGCAAGGTTTTGCAAAAATAAGAAGAAATGTTTGTGGGAGTTCCAACTGGTTTATTTATTCTCTGACAAACAATAACAGCAACTTTTTAAACAGTTTAGTCTTTCGGAATTATGCCTGGAGCATGTTATGTGTGGGATAAAGCAACTCGTGCGTCTGTGTGTAACCGCTTTTATTGGCTGTGCAGGTTTGGCATTCGTCCTTGCGGATGACCGCCCGAGTACAAAAAGTCTGACTGTGATCCCGCCAGATCAATCTGTTAATGACGTTGCGCAAAAAGCCAATCTTCATGAGTTAGCGCAGGGACGAGGCGGAGCATGGGATCCTTCCCACGCGCCCACTCATGAGACGTTAATTGGTTTAGCGAGTGACCGACAGTTTCTGCGAGATGTCTGGTGTCTTGAGTTTTCGTACCGGCCACCACGGACAATAGAAGTAGAGGTGCCTGGGGAAAATCTAGAAATACAGAAAGAGCGAGTCTGGTATCTCGTGTACCGAGTTCGGAACGTTGCTATTGATGAAAATGCGGAAGTGACTCCCAGTTCAAAGGGGTCTACGCGTCGAGTTGTATTTGAAAAAGACGAGGAGGGTAACGATGACCTCATGAAGCCTACGACCAAGTTTGTTAATCAATCGATTCACTTCGAACCCCACTTTGTTTTTGAGACTCATGAGGCATTAAGTCGGGACGAAGGGCTTTTAGAGCATCAGGATCATCTCGATCGGCTCGTTTCAACAGCAGTTGCGCCAATTAGCCGCCGGGAAAAAATTCCACTCGATATGTTGCACGACAGTGTTTCGATTTCAGAGCGTCCTATCCAGCCTGGCGAAGAGCGGTGGGGTGTAGCCATATGGCAGGAAATTGACCCACGAATCGATTTTTTTACAGTATTTATTTATGGGCTTACGAACTCTATTCGGTGGCGACACGACGCAGAATTTGAGACAGATCTTGAGCATGCTCCGGAGTATGAACGTCGTGAGTTAGAATGCCTGCGCCTTGATTTTTATCATCCAGGAGATGCAGAACATGATGATTTCGAGGAAGTACGCGTTGTTCATTCGGGGCTATTTGAAAAATTAACGCTTGGGTCGCGACTTCTTGAGGCTACCAGTCGAGCGGCTCTTACACAGGCCGAATACGTTGAAGGTGTGCGCGACCTTGGAGTAGGTTGGCGAGATTTCCTAGAGCCAGAAGAGAAAGAAAACTGGGAGGGAGGTGCTGGCTTAAAACCGGTTGAAACGTTCGCCCGAACGCTAGCAAAAGTTGACAGTGTGGCGGAACGTGAGAGTCTGGTGAAGGCCTTTCTTGGAGAGCAGGCTGTCGGCTGGATGGAAGAATTGCTGGAGGCAGTAGCGGGGCCGGTATCACTGAACCAAGATAGACAGAGGCGAGAGTCTCTTGGGAAAATCAATTTGACTCCAGAGCAGGTGCTAGCTGATCCATTAACCTCATTTGCTCGAATTGTGAATGAGCTTGAAAAAGCACCGGATATGAACATTCGACGTCAGGAGGCAGCAGGATTTTTCGGAGAAGCCTCTTCTGTCCTTGATCAAATTTCTCATGAGGTAGCAATTGCTCGTACTGCTGCGTTGTTGCATCTCATGCAGGTGGATGGTGAGAAGCTTCAGCAGGCAGGAAGTCGACGGGCACTTGACGTGGTGTTGCCAAAGCTTCTTACGGTGGCAAACCCGGCTGAAGATGACACGGGACGGGTCGGTGATCGAACTGACAATGATCGTGAGGAAATTCTAAAAGGATTGTTTGGCCATGAGGGCCCAGAACTCTTTAAAAGGGCCATGAAAGCCAATGAAGGCGAGGAATATTTATGGGACTTCCGCGATGCCCGGCAGGAGGATATTCTATAAACTTCAAAACTGATCGCAGTGGACCTGCCAGTTTCGTCATTCAGTAAATTTAGAAGATTGAGGATTGAGCAATGGCTCATAAAAAAGGACAAGGCTCCAGCAGGAATGGGCGAGATTCAAATGCCCAGCGACGCGGCGTGAAAAGGTTTGGTGGGCAGACTGTAACTGCGGGCAGCATTTTGGTGCGGCAAGTTGGTACAAAGTTCCACCCTGGCTCGAATGTCGGTATTGGCAACGACTTCACTCTCTTTGCTCTCTCCGATGGGGTTGTTCGTTTCGATCGCAAAGGGCGTCGAGTGAATATTGATCAAGTTGCAGGCTAAATCTTTCCAGTACTGGGCCCGAGAGGCCATCACGTGTTTGTGGACCGAATCAAGGTCGAGTTAGTTGCTGGCAACGGCGGCAACGGCATTAGTAGTTTTCGTAGAGAGAAATATGTTGCCCGCGGCGGCCCCGATGGCGGAGACGGCGGACGCGGTGGCAGTATTATTCTCGAAGCAAAGGTAGGGGTCGATTCACTTGCAGGTCTTTCTCACAGAAAGCAATGGCGAGCTGATCACGGAAAGTCAGGTGGTCCTCACAATCGTCAGGGTCGATCAGCCAAAGACGTTACCCTTTTTGTCCCGCCGGGCACAATCGTTGTAGATCAATCGACAGGACTTCAGATCAAAGACCTTGCTCGCCCTGGTGAGAAAATCGTCGTGGCGAAGGGTGGAACTGGGGGCCGTGGAAATGTGCATTTCAAGTCGTCAGTTAATCGAGCGCCTCGTGAGTCGACGGCTGGTGAAGTGGGTGTCTCAAGGTTGGTGATTCTGGAGCTCAAGGTCATCGCAGACGTGGGTCTGGTTGGACTACCTAATGCAGGAAAAAGCACCTTATTGTCGAGGCTGTCCCATGCACGTCCAGAAATTGCAAACTATGCATTTACAACAAAGTCACCAGTTCTTGGGATTGTCGAGGTTTCTCCAGAACAGAGTTTCGTCTTAGCTGATTTACCGGGTTTGATTGAAGGTGCCCATGCCGGTGTTGGTCTTGGCCATGAGTTTCTTCGCCATGTTGAGCGAGCAGGTATTCTGGTTCATGTTGTGGAGCCAGCCCCGCTTGATGGCAGTGATCCATTAACGAATTACAAAAAAATACGTCACGAACTGAGCCTCTATGATGAATCCCTCGGTGCTCGTCCGGAGATACTTATTGTAAGTAAATCAGAGTTAGCGGAGGCCAGATCGGTGAGAGAAGGGCTTTCTAGCGAGACGGGACTTCACGTGATTGCGGTAAGTGCCGTGACCGGAGATGGCCTACCTCAGCTTCTTCAGTCCATAATGAAAAAGCTTAAGAGCACCCATGACAGTGATGCGCAATAAGGCTAGATGGAAAGATTTGGTAATGTCGGCTGACGTCTCTATAAAAGAAATTGACCGTACGAGCAATGTGTTGCTCGCTGATGTCGGTAACTCAAAGATAAAACTGGCTCTTGTTTCAGGGGTAAGTCAGGGCATACCTCTATTGGAAAGACGGTATGAGCTAGATAGTCGTGACTTCAGTTACGACGATTTTAAAAGCTGGTTGATGGCAGTAGTCTCACCTTCTACAACATTTTACATAGCGAGTGTTTGTGATGCAGCGGCATCGCGACTCGAAACAGCTATTTCAGCCATTAGCGGCACTCGGCAACTTCTTGTCCAACTACACCGAATTCATTTTTCAGATCTTCCTTTAGGAGTGAAGACTGAACAGCCAGATCGTGTTGGAATTGATCGGCTTGCTGCGGCTACCGCGGCAAGCCATATTGTTTCGTCAAATAATGGCTGCATTGTCATTGACTGCGGTACTGCAGCTTCTGTTGACATGGTGGCATCAGACAGGCAGTTTCTTGGTGGTGCCATCTTGCCAGGACCGGCATTATTGGCTCGTTCCC
>DONH01000215.1:675-2967 GCA_003509235.1 Planctomycetaceae bacterium | reverse complement strand
TCATCAGCAGGAACATAGACAGCTTGGACTGAAGTGATGGCACCCTTCTCTGTTGATGTAATACGTTCCTGTAACGCACCCATCTCAGTAGCCAGCGTTGGCTGGTAGCCGACCGCGCTTGGCATTCGTCCAAGGAGTGCACTTACCTCGCTACCTGCCTGCGAAAAGCGGAAAATGTTGTCTACGAACAGAAGCGTATCCGTTCCAGTCGTGTCCCGAAAATACTCAGCCATTGTGAGGGCAGAAAGTGCAACTCGCAATCTCGCGCCTGGTGGTTCATTCATCTGGCCAAAGACCATGCAGGTTTGTTCAATGACGCTTCGTCCAGTGTCACCAATTTTGGCATCTTGCATCTCAAGCCAGAGGTCAGTTCCTTCTCGTGTTCTTTCTCCAACACCAGCAAAGACTGAATTTCCGCCGTGAGCGCTTGCAATCCTTGCGATCAGTTCGGTCAAGATAACGGTTTTACCGAGGCCGGCACCACCAAATAATCCCGCTTTCCCACCTCGAACGAATGGAGTGAGAAGATCAATGACTTTAATGCCGGTTTCGAAAAGTTCTGTTTTTGTCGAGAGTTCAGAAATAGGTGGGGCGTCTCGATGAATAGACCACCGCTCATCAGCGTTTACTTCGCCGCCATTATCGATTGGTTCTCCAAGCATGTTAAAAACCCGGCCAAGGGTAGCGGGTCCAACGGGCACGCTTACTGGTGATCCGGTATCAACAACGTCTTGTCCTCTGATAAGCCCATCTGTTGAACCAAGTGCCACGCAACGCACTTTTCCTCCCCCAAGGTGCTGCTGTACTTCACCAACTAGCTCAAGCTTGACGCCCTTGTGATTGGCATCAATTTGAACTGCATTATAAATTGCCGGCAGAGAAGATTCAGGAAATTCAACGTCAAATGTCGATCCAATGACCTGTGTGACTTTGCCATTCTTTTTGTCAGAGGCGATTGCTGTTGCCATGAGGAAAAAACCTTCGGGTCTAGAGTACTTTGAGGATTGTAAGTGGTGAAAGCCGTGTAAGCGGCCCTTCAGGTTATTTGAACTATTGCTTGAGGGCTTCGACGCCACCAAGTATTTCCATGATTTCGCCAGTTATCTGTGTTTGTCTGGCTCTGTTATAGCGCCGTGAGAGATCGCTGATAATCCCCGAGGCATTTTCTGTCGCGCCCTTCATTGCAACCATTCGTGCAACCTGTTCACTCACAGCGGAGTCGAGAAAGCACTTAAAGAGTCGTGACTGGAAACTTGCCGGGAGGATCTCTTCAAGAATACTTTCAGCTGATGGGTAGAAATCGTATTCTTCTGACGCGAGATTACCCGAACGGGACGATGTATTCTTTTCATCTACGGCTGGTTTTAAAGGAAGCAGTGTTTCAACTATTGCTTCCTGCTTGGCGATATTTACAAATTGGGTGTAGACAACATCGAGGCGATCAATATCACCTTGTATGTAGGCGTTTAGGTACGACGTACCGATCGGTGAGACTTCATTAAATGCTGGCTTGTCCTCGAAATTAATGTGTTCTTCATCGATAGTGACGCCACGAAACTTCAGAGCGTTGATGCCTCGTTTGCCAGATACTGTTACGTGTGTTTCGGTGTCATTACCTGATCGTTGACTCAGCAATCCCATGGCCTGCTTTACGGCGTTGGAATTGTACCCTCCGCATAAGCCGCGATTTCCGGTCAGAACAAGAACAGCGGTTCGTCGAGTAGGTCTACTTTCAAGCAATGGGTGCGATAAATCTTCACCGACAGCAGCAATGTTTTTTAAGATTTTTGCTAATTGCTGGGTGTAGTCACGTGCCGCAACTGAACGGTCCATGGCTTTCTTGAATCGGGCCGTTGCAATGAGTTCCATTGTTCGTGTTATCTTGCGGATATTACGAACGGAACGTCGTCGACGGTCGAGTGCACGAGCATTGGCCATAGAAATTCCTCTCTTTCTCAGTTCGAGCCGGCAAGAGAGGGCTCAGGTTGCTTTACACCTTGAACCTGACGTTTGTATTCCGCAATCGCAGCCTCCAGCAACCGTTCTGTCTCATCGTCGAGGGCTTTTGTTTCCTCAAGTCTTGAGCGTACCTCTGGTGTCTGGTCCCGTACAAATGTCAGAAAACCAGATTCCCAAGCAGCGACTTTGTCTCGTTCGACGTTGTCGAGATGGCCACGTGTTCCTGCGTAAATGCTGAGAATCTGATCGACGATATCGAGAGGCTGATACTGGCCCTGTTTGAGTAGTTCAACCATGCAATAGCCGCGGTCGAGCCTCGACTGCGTCGCGGCG
>DONH01000215.1:0-355 GCA_003509235.1 Planctomycetaceae bacterium | reverse complement strand
CGGCGTCGAGATCTGTTCCGAGTTGTGCGAATGCTTCGAGTTCCCGGAACGAGGCGAGGTCCAGTCGAAGCCCCCCCGAAACTTTCTTCATCGCTTTTGTTTGGGCTGCTCCACCAACACGAGAGACGGAGATGCCAACGTTCATCGCTGGACGCTGGCCGGCGAAGAACAAATCGGGCTGAAGATAGATTTGGCCGTCAGTGATCGAAATTACATTGGTGGGAATGTAAGCTGACACTTCACCCTCAAGTGTTTCGATAATTGGTAGAGACGTGAGTGAGCCCCCGCCATGTTCATCAGAAAGCTTTGCAGATCTTTCGAGAAGACGACTATGTGCGTAGAAAACGTCACCAGG
>DONH01000074.1 GCA_003509235.1 Planctomycetaceae bacterium | reverse complement strand
GCGGTGGCGGCATGGGCGGTGGTGGCATGGGCGGTGGCAATACCAACATCGGCATCGGTGGTGGTGGTACAGGCAGTCAGGCAGGTGGGGCAGGTGTTGTCGTTGACCCCCAAGGAGTTTTACGGGTTTTGACTATGTCCGACTCCGGCCTCAGCAAAATTCGTCAACGGTCCAGTATTGAGCAACTCCCTAAAAATCTTCGGCGTCCTTCCAAGTTACGCAAGGTTGCACTAGGACGACTTGAAACAGCTCTGGCCGCAACCCTTGAAGCGGACGGTGCATTGCCAGATGAAATGGCCAACCTCGCTGGTCTCACCCAGATACGGTATGTCTTCGTTTATCCAGCAACTTCTGATAGCCCGGGTGAAGTAGTCCTCGCTGGCCCAGCAGAACCGTGGGCGGAAGACTCTTTCGGGCGACCAATTGGGGTTGAATCTGAAATCCCAATTGTGCAACTGGAAGACCTGGCTGCTGCCATGCGAGTTTTTCCACCAGGACAGCCATTAGATCAACTCGTCGGCTGTTCGATCGATCCGACTCGAGAAGGATTAGCCCGTATGCAGAGTTATCTGAAGCGTCTTGGGACTGTAAACCCACAAGGTACTGTTGGGGATATTGTTCGGGGTCTGCGCGAATCGCTGGGGCCACAGACAATCACTGTACAAGGTGTATCACCTCATACTCATTTCGCTCAGGTCTTAGTTGAAGCAGACTATCGCATGAAACTCATCGGCATTGGTTTGGAAAAACCACCGGTAAGAATGAGTACGTGGATAGACCTTACATCTTCAGGCAGTGTCGCCAAAAACGCATTACAGCGATGGTTTTTCACACCGAATTATGAGTGTCTTAGGGTCAGTGAAGATGGCCTTGCCATTGAACTTGTTGGTGAAGGCGTGAAATTAATTGGGGCTAATGAGATGGTTCTACCCGATGGTCGAAGAATGAGTGTCCAGCAGCCAAGTCGCGCAAGTAAACTGTTTACGCAAGCGTTCACACTAAAATATCCTGAGATCGCGAGGCAGCATCCGGTCTATGCCCAATTAAAGACCCTAATAGATTTGGCGATCGTGGCAGCCTATATGCAGGAACATGGGTCATATGAAAGTGCTGGCTGGTCCGCAGATGTTCTCTTAGATGAGGCGGCATATCCGATTGAACGATTTGTGGCTCCGAAGAAAATAGATTGTGCGGTGAATGCAGTACGACGTGGTAGTCGGCTATTAACTCCAATTGGTGGTGGAGTCGTTATCACGCCAAGGGAATCTTTCGCACAAGGTACCTTACAGATAGACGAGACCGGCGAGCTACACGAAGAGCGTGATAGCTTGGCAATTCCTTTGGGTACTTGGTGGTGGGATTAGTCTACGTTCGCTCTATCTTGGCTAGAACTGCCAGATGATATCGAGGCCTGCGTAGAATTGAGCAAGTTGATTCCCACCTGTTCCGATGCCTTGCCCAAGCGGCTTGCCGTAGGGGCGGGGTGTTGTAGAAGCATTTGGTGAAAACCAGTCGTATCGAATCTCAGGTCGAATCACCCAGTTGTTATTCGGGTACCAATTGAGGCCGAGAGTCAATTCCCAAAATGTACCAGCAAATCCGTCTGCCCAATACCCCGGGTTGTTCAATTGACTCTCATTACGGAGTGGGGCGGAAATTATGTACCCATTATTATCACGGAAGTATTCAAGGCGAACTCCGCCTTCCCATTGAGGACTGAACTCCCAGAACAAGTAGTTGGCAAATGAATACCATTGTGCTGTTCCAGCCTGTTGTCCAATATTTCCACGGCTGACATTTGCATGAAACTGCCATGCATTATCGTTCTGAAAAACGTAGATAAGTCGATCAGTTAGCCGATTGGTATAAACCGTGCTCACCAATGTCCGATTACCAACGAGCGAACCATTTGCAGGGTTTCTGCCAATCGTTGAAATTTCATTGCCACTTGTTGTCATGATTGAAAGCGTTTGTGTCTTGTCGCTACTTTCAACGTTAATTCCACCAAGAAAGCTTGAAGTGTCGCTTGCACCGGGATAATCAGGATTGAGAATCCTGAATGCTCCAGTTGTTGGCTGGCCATCAAAAAAGTTATTCCAGCCTGTCGTAATACCTCCAAAAATTGCTGTCTGGTCATTCGTTTGCCAAGAGCCGAGAAATCCTGTGAACGTAAAGGGTGAAAACTGCATTGAGAAAGAGTGTGAATAAAAAAAGTTGCCTATTGCAGGAACTTCTTCAAATCCCAAAATGCTGTAGAAATGTCCAAATCGCAGGGTGACATCATGGTAGGCAATGTCTGCATAGAACTGCGGGAGCGCGAATCCATAGTCTTTTGAAAATCCCCAGGAGGCGATGTTTTCAATTCCAATTGGTTGGAGCGGATATGCATCAAGACCTAGTGCCGTGGTGTAGAAAAAGTCTGTACCAAACAAAAGGTCTACCCGGCCACCAAGGTCCCAGCCCGATGATCCATCAGTTTCGCGTTCGCCAACGAAATACAACTGGTTGAGTTGACCCTGCCAACTTCTATCTCCAAGTGTGACTGGACCATTGAAAGGCGTACCCCAGTTATTTGCGCCCATGCCATACTCAATCCATCCGTAGAGATAGATATCTCTCTCAACCAAGCGAGGCATATCAAGACGCCGATCTGGCCCACTCCCATAGTCAGTTCGTTCCCAAGCTTCTCGGGTGTCCTCCGGCTGTACGTTAGATTGTGGCGGCGGTTGCGCCTCAACAGCAGGAGGTAAACGGCCAGTCATCAGGAAGAGTACGAAAAAAAGTTTGGCTAATTTCCTTA
>DONH01000426.1 GCA_003509235.1 Planctomycetaceae bacterium | reverse complement strand
GTTCATCCAGCCCATGTTCCATTTAAGGCTAAATCCAAGTCCGCCAGTATGAGTTGGTCGCGAAACGCCAGGCCAGGCCGTGGATTCCTCAGCGATGGTCAGCGTGCCAGGGAAGTGATGATGAACTTGGACATTTAATTCCTTAAGGAATTCAATTGCTTCGAGGTTTTCACGGCCACCAAAGCAGTTCGGTAACCACTCTCCTTCACGACGACTGTAATCGAGATAAAGCATTGAAGCGACTGCATCAACGCGCAGTCCGTCAACATGGTAATGGTCCAGCCAGAATAGAGCTGAGGAGATAAGGTAATTCGCTACTTCGTTGCGACCATAGTTGAAAATGAGGGTTCCCCAGTCTGGGTGCTCACCCCTGCGCGGGTCTTCATGTTCGTAGAGAGCAGTCCCATCCAAACGGCGAAGCCCATGATCATCTTTTGGAAAGTGCGCAGGCACCCAATCGATAATGACTCCAATGCCGGCTCGATGACAACTGTCAATCAGGGACATGAAATCTTGTGGTGTTCCAAAGCGACTTGTTGCAGCAAATAAGCCAATAGTTTGGTAGCCCCAACTTGCAGAGAGGGGATGTTCTGTTGGTGGTAGAAATTCCAAATGGGTAAATCCCATTTCGAGGCAGTAAGGAATAAGTTCTTGCTCAAGTTCACGGTATGTCAGCCAGCGATGCGGGTCATCCCCCGGCCGCCTCCAGCTTCCAAGATGAACTTCATAAAAAGAGATCGGCTCACTGAACCAATCTCTCCGTAGCCTTTGCTCCATCCATTGCGAATCACTCCAGCTGTAGTCACTTAAATCCGTGATAATAGAAGCGTTCTGCGGTGGCACCTCAGCTGAGTACCCGTAAGGATCGGCACGATCGATAGTTCCTTCAGCTGTCTGAACACGGAACTTGTAGGCAGTATGAGGCCTAACACCAGGAACGAAGAGTTGCCAGAAGCCAGACGGTACCAACTTATTCATCTTATGGTTGTGGCCAGCCCAGTCGTTGAAATCACCAACGACACTAACTAGCTCGGCATTTGGCGCCCAGAGAGCAAAATGGACTCCCTGTTGTCCATTACGGGTACACAGTTGTGCACCAAGCTTGTCATAGCTTTTCCAGTGTCTGCCTTCGCCTAGGAGGTGTAGATCGTAATCAGTCAGCATTTGTTCATGAAGAGAAGAGGAGGTGAGTTGGGAGGTGGAGCGGTTACAAAATGAGCCACAATGACGCCGCCTGCTACATGATGAAGCGATCAATCAGGGGGCTCAAACAATCGTACCGCTGAATGACTAGCTGTGCTGTCCAACAGGAATGGTTTTGGGTCAGGTTGTTCTGCCTGAAGCGACAGTGCCACCTGAAAGGGGCACTAGGAGCATAAGGCAAGTGTGAATTGATCAATAGGAAAGGCCCGCCGACTAGAAGTTTGTCGGCGGGCCGCTCGAATTTATTTATGAAGTTGGTATTGGAAACGTCCGCTCGGATTATGCCACGAGCCGCATTGCCGGTACTTCTCCGGTAATTCCAACAACAAACTCTTCAAAAATCTTTGCATCAAGAGCAGATGCCGAGTCTGCCTCTGGGTGAAACTGGGTGCCAATCGCAAGCCATCCTTCAACTTCACTCTCAATAGCCTCAATAACTCCATCAGGAGATCTCGCCGTTATACGGAATCCTGACGCCAGATCATCAATAGCCATATGGTGCATGCTGTTAACGCGTATTTCACCATCTCCATACACACGCTCCATTGCAGAATCCGATTCTACGAGAAGTCCATGACGGTGAGCGGTGTCGAGTGGATCTTTGTGAGGGATCGCTTGGGGCATGTCTTCAGGAAGATGCAGATATAGGGTGCCACCTTCGGTGACATTAAGAAGTTGCATGCCGCAGCCAATGGCAAGTACGGGTAAATGCCTGGCACAGACGTGCTTGGCCAACATGCGGTCAAATTCTTCGCGTCTTTGATCCATTGGACGAACTGCGGGATGTGGCATGTAGCCGTCTCGTTGTGGGTCAAGATCTGCACCACCAATAAGGACAACTCCGTCAAGCGTGTCGAGCAATCTTACGAGGTCGTTTTCTTCGTCAAGAGGAGGCAAAACAAGGGGTATGCCTCCGGATTGAATGATGTTCTCATAATAGCCCGCCGCTATGAATGAAAGCGAAGCATGTTCCTTGCAACTGGAGCGAAAGTCCATATTAATTCCGATTACCGGTTTGGCTGCCATGAAAGTTCCTTCTTCGAGCAACACTGTTGCGTGTTTGCGCCACTCATCCTTGAGCGACAATTTCAAACATTGCGGGTGTGAAGATATCGCTCAAAAAAAACAAGACAAGCATCTTTTTGATTTTGTGGTCAGTGATAGATCGAACCACAAGATGCTGTGCTAGCACTTTATTTGCTAGCACACGGTGTCGTCTGGCACAGAATTTGCGCAATGAGAGCAAGGCTTGTGACGACCCGTTCTTATCAACCAGATAACCAGACCGCATCAGAAAAACTTCGAAACCAGGTTCGCTGGCGTTTGGCAAGTTGGCGAGTGCGTTGTTTCGTCTTCGTAATAGCCTCTTGTTTCGTAATTTCCCCACGAATAAAAGCAAGCGATTCCTTGTATCCGACAGCTTGTGCTGCTGTTTTACCAATTCCATATTGCTCTTCAGCAGCTTCAGTTTCTTCGAGGATGCCAGACTCAAACATCGTTTCAACTCGCTGGTTGATTCGGCTGTTGAGTACTTTTCGAGGATGATCTATGACGAGTATGGGGCATGGAAAAAGTCGCTTTTCAGGATTGCCTGCTGAGTTCCATGAACGCTTGTGATCTACACCAGATACCTGAATAATTTCGAGAGCTCGAATGATGCGTTTTGTGTCGTTGGGGTGAATGGTAGCGGCTATGTCTGGACGGAGGAGGCCAAGCTTCTTGTGGAAAGACTCGGGGCCGCTCTGTTTTATCTGGTAAGTCAGACTGTTTCGTAACTCGAGGTCTATTGCCGGAGAGTCGTCGAGCCCATCCCGGAGGCATCTCAGGTACAGTGGAGTGCCGCCAACAAAGAGAACACGTCGACCACGGGCACGACAATTCTTGATGGTGTGAGTTGCCGCACGAAGCCAATCTGAAGCAGTGAAGAGAGATCCCGGATCTACAAGATCAAGGAGATGGTGGGTTACCTGGGCTTGCTCTTCCAGAGTTGGTTTGGCTGCACCAATATCGAGCCCTTTATACACAGCGACTGAATCAGCACTGAGAATGTCAGCATTGAGTCGCTGAGCAATACGAATGCCTAATGCAGTCTTGCCCGATGCGGTTGGGCCTGTGAGGATTATGCAATCACTTGCTAATTCAGGCTTTGAAGATGGCATAGGATCTTTGGTGTCGTAAGTCTTTGTCGCATGGTACAGTTAAGAATTCAAGTATGCGGTAAAAGTATCTTTTGGAGAAGCAGGAGCGATGGAATCAGACAGCCTCGAGCCGACATCAGAACAATCTGTTGGAACAGTACTTGGGCAACTTGAGGACATTATCTCTAGTCGAAAAACGTCGGACGTTGACCAATCGTATACGAGTAAGCTTTTTGCCGGAGGCGTGGCAAAAATAGGTTCTAAGGTTACTGAAGAAGCTGAGGAGTTGGTCGAGGCAGCGGCGAATGAGTCTGACGAAAGAGTCGTTTCAGAGGCAGCTGATCTGCTTTATCACGTTATTGTGCTGCTGGCCCATCGTGATTTAACACTCGATCAAGTGGAAACTACACTTGCTGGACGTTTTGGCGTGTCGGGGTTGAAAGAGAAAGCATCAAGAAAATAGTTATTAGAAGGTTACAGATTTTTAATTGAGGTCAACGCAAGTAGAGAGACAATGAAGGAATTGAGATCAGAATCAGCGGAACGGATGCTGCGTATTGGCATTCCAAGTAAGGGACGGTTGTCAGAAGTAGTCTCTGATCTGCTTCACGACGCAGGGCTTTCGTTTCGACGTATTTCTCGTTCCTTGTTTGCACGATGCCGTGATGTACCAGTCGAGATCGTCTTTCTACGAACCGATGATATTCCAATTCTGACAGCGGAGGGAGCGATTGATCTCGGCATCACTGGTGCCGATCTTGTTGCTGAGGCAAGGGTCGATCTTATTGAAAGGCTTTCGCTTGGAGTAGGCGGATGTAGGCTGGCCCTTTGTGTGCCGGATGATGCAGAGATCACGTCACCGGAAAATCTGCAAGGACGAAGAGTCGCTACAAGTTTCCCAAAGATAACTCAGGATTGGTTAGCGCAGCATGGTGTCGAGGTTCATTTAGTTGAGCTCTCAGGTAGCGTTGAAATTATGGTGTCTTTGGGAGTTGCTGATGCCGTTGTTGATCTCGTAGAGACGGGGAGTACCCTCGCGGCAAACCGCCTTCGAGTGCTCGAAGAAATTGGTTGTTACGAGACTGTACTTGTTCAAAATAAAAGTATTGTTGATGCCGATATGGCTGATCGTATTGTCCGACGTCTACAGGG
>DONH01000365.1 GCA_003509235.1 Planctomycetaceae bacterium | reverse complement strand
CGCCTCGGTTAACGAATGAATCCGGCAGCCCCACAACACGCGGGTTCCTCGTTGCAAAAAGGTTTGAACAATTCGCATCATCACCTTGATTAGAACGAAGAAGCGCTATGGTTGCCTGCTCAAGAAGTTCGCATTGGTTTGCATTGAGACTAAGACGTTCACTTACCGACGGAATACTTGGATTGAGACTCGTAGGATTTGCAAATTTCGCGACATGTGTCCACCCACCTGTTGGAGAGTTCTGTTTAAGCCAGTCTCCTGAGTCCACTAATTCAAAACCCGAAACAAACACAATGAGAAACTCAGCAAGACACACCATGAGAACGACGGACAGACTTCGACCTGGACGCCGCAATACATTCCGTCCAGCGAGTCCTACAAGCGAACTGACTGCTCCTAATGGACGAAACCAGAAAGGGAATCGCGAAAAACTCATAATGGAGCCATAAAAAAGTCGCAGAGGGGGTTGGGCACCTGTTCTTAGAGCTGCTGTATAAACAGCGGCCATGGCAATACACACCGTCATTGTCGCTCCGAAAAAAAGTGTCGTTACATGGGGGAGGACCATAGTAAAAATAGTGGCTGCCTCACCTCCAACCCCCTTCGACCATGCTGCCCCCAACTGCACCAAAAGCACCTCCGACCACAGTGGACTCAAAAAAGTACCGACAAGAACACCGAGACAAATAGGTACTCCTGCAACCATGGCAAGCATCTTGGCAATCCGTCTGGGACACCACCCAATTGCTGCAAGCACACCGAGTGTCCGATGCTGTGAAGAGACGAGAAGTCCAAAACATAGCCACAACAGAATAATTGCAGCCACAACAAGAAAACTGGATAGTGCTAAAAAGAGTATGCCAAAAGGCGTTGAGCCTTTCGCTGCAGCATTTGCACGGGCAGCCAATGGGCGAATAACCAAGCCCACCGATTGTGGTGGGACAGCAGCAGCCAGGCTGACGGCAAGGTCGTTCAGTTTTTCTTGTGTGAGAGACGGAAGGTGCCACGCTGTTGTCTCACCAAAGCGACTTCCAGCTATCTCACGTGCCCTTTTAAGAGGCATAAACATCTTAGGCGTTGATCCATATTGCTTCCAGTATCGATCATCTTCGTCGTGCGGCGGAGTTGTCCGAACTCGCTCTCGTTCAAAAGGGAAGGGGGGATCCCAGTCTGTGATCGATTCTTCATCTGTCACCCCTTCAACAGTCGGCACAACATTCTGGGATTTTGCCAAGCCACTCATTGCCGCAATTCCAGCCACCCGACAATTATGGACTGTTTCAGTCACACTGCCATGAATTGTTTCTGGAATAAACGAACGGAAGCTGATTTCATCCCCAACAGAAACCGGACTTCCTTGGGCGGCCAAATCATCAGCGAGCCAACTGCTGATAACGACTTCATCCCCAACCGGCATTGGCAATAATTTCCCATTCTTGTCAACAAGATCGCCCACTGGATGAGATGTACTCTGGATTCCAAGCACAGTTGAATATGGAACTCTTGCCGTCGCTGACTCACCCCCCCCATAGATCTCATTTGCAAGAAAAACAAGCGACGGCACTCCTCCCAAGTCAGCCATCGCATCCTGTGCTGCAGCGTCTACCGTTTGCTCAAGAACCATCCTCCGACTCGTAAGGCTAATCCATCGGCCGTCTGGGTCACGCATTAGCGAAAGTCCAAGATCCGCCAAGGAAGGCTTTAAGCATTGCTTTAAAATAATGTCACAGCTTTGGTTGCCGGCGTCTCCTACAAGGAAAACTCCATTCCTTTTATCGGACCAGTCAAGGATCTCTTCAGCGAGGGCCAATGAAACCAAGGCAACGCCAGCGGGCGGCTCTGTTGCGGAAAGCGAAAAGTCACCAACACTCCCGGTGGGTAAAGTAGCGGTAAGAATGACACGCCGACTGCGACTAGATCCTTGACGGCTGCCAAGCGGTAGATCAGAAGGAACTGCAGATCGCTCATTTACGCGAAGAACGACGGGGTCTCCTACTTTCAACTCAAGAAGGTCGGCCAGCCGTTGGCTTAATTGAACCCCTGTTTGTTTTGTGGTCGCAGTATCAAAACGAAGAGCAGATGGTTGGTCACACCCAAGAAGCGTTGCGATAGCTGAGCCGCGTGAATGCCCCACCCCCGCCGGACGTTCAACTGTCAATTCTACGACGATAGCTGGAACAAGTTCGGCCTCACATCCAGCAGAATCGATATCAAGCCGTTGTTGAAAAGACTCATTAAGTCTTTCCGAGAACTGCTTCCCAAAGGGTTCTGAACCGATTACTGCAGTGATAATTCCTCCAAGTCGCTGGTTGGCCATTTGACGAAGGCCCTGCTGGATAGAATCTCCAACTCCGAGGCTGCCACTAATCACAATGGCAATCACTGATGCTGTCCCCGCAAGAGCCAGCAGTTGCGGAAGCCATTGCCAGACACAACGCATAGCAAAACTGCGTACTGAACGAATTGGCTGAGAAGAGCTCTGCTGAGAAGTTTTCATGTTGTAAGCTGACCATCAGTAAGACGGAGCCGACGCCCCTGCGGACATTCAGCAACACGTTCCGCCACA
>DONH01000319.1 GCA_003509235.1 Planctomycetaceae bacterium | reverse complement strand
GACTACAGTGGCCAAGAGGCTGTTGCTACCGGCGCATGCATGCATCTAACTAAAGATGATTATGTGGGCAGCACCCATAGAGGTCATGGACATTGCATCGCCAAAGGTTGTGACATTAAAGGTATGATGGCCGAAATCATGGGGCGATCTACAGGACTCTGTCGCGGCAAAGGCGGTTCGATGCACATTGCAGATATCAACCAAGGTATGCTTGGAGCAAACGCGATCGTTGGCGGTGCTCCGCCCCTTGCCATAGGGGCGGCCCTCAGCGCGAAAACTCTTGGCACAAAAAACGTTTCTCTCAGTTTCACAGGGGACGGCGGCTCAAATCAAGGTACAGTCTTCGAATCTATGAACCTCGCAGTTGTTCTTCAGCTTCCAACTATATTTATGTTTGAAAACAATGGTTATGGAGAACACACAGCTGCCAAATATGCGGTGGGCAGCGGAGATATTGCCGGTCGAGCAGCAGGTTTTGGGATGCCGGCAAAACGAGTAGATGGCCTCGATTTTTTTGCCGTGTATGATGCTGTTGGCGAGGCGGTTGAACGAGCTCGTTCAGGTGGCGGTCCGAGCGCCATTGAAGCAAGTGCAGTCCGTTTTGGCGGGCATTTCATCGGTGATCCTCGAGTATATCGGGGTGAAGGGGAGCATGAAAGAAATCGACGCGACAATGATTGCATCAAGATCTTTTCAAAAAAAGTCATATCTGAAAAGATGCTGAAGAAAAGCCAATTAAACTCAGTTGACAAGGAAATTGCGCAACTGATCGATACCGCTGTAGAGGAAGGATTGTCTGCTCCTTGGCCTTCGGCAGAAGAATTATTAACAGACGTCTACAGTAACTACTGATCTGAGGAAACACTATGCCAATTAAAAGTATAAGACAAGCCATCAACGAAACTCTGAAAAACGAGATGCGTCGCGATTCAACGATCGTTGTAATAGGTGAAGACGTGGCCGGTGGAGCTGGGTCAGATGGTATTGATGATGCGGCTGGCGGAGTATTCGGAGTGACCAAAGGTCTAGTGGGAGAGTTCGGTCGAGAGCGAGTAATTGATACGCCAATTACGGAAGCTGGATTCATTGGGATGGCTGCTGGTGCCGCATGCACAGGACTGAGGCCAGTGGTAGAACTAATGTTTGTTGACTTTATTGGTGTCTGCTTTGACCAAGTCTTCAATCAGACAGCCAAATTTCGTTACATGTTTGGAGGGAAGAGCGAGACACCGCTTGTTATAAGATCAATGGTCGGTGCAGGTATTGGAGCAGCCGCTCAGCACTCACATATGCTGCATCCGCTTCTAGCAAGCGTTCCGGGTCTTAAGGTAGCATTACCGAGTAATGCCTATGATGCAAAAGGGCTCTTGCTCACTGCGATTCGGGATAATGATCCCGTTATTTTCCTTGAACATAAGCTCCTGTACGACATGAAATGTGAAGTTCCTGATGAAGATTATCTGATTCCTTTTGGTCAGGCAGCATTTACTCGCGAGGGAGACGATATCACCCTTGTTTCGATGTCCAACATGGTACTCAACTGCAACCAAGTGGCTGATAATCTGGCAAAGGATGGGATAAACGCCGATGTCATTGACCTCCGAACTGTCTCGCCGATTGATGAGGGTGCTGTTCTCGAAAGTGTAGAAGTGAGCGGTCGACTGCTCATAGTGGATGAGGCGAGCGAGCGTTGCAGTATGGCATCTGAAATTTCCAGCATCGTTGCAGAAAAAGCCTTTAAAAGCCTAAGAGCACCCATCGCTAAGGTGACTGCGCCTCACACACCGGTGCCTTTCACGCCAACCTTGGAAAAACTGTATGTGCCAAGCGTTGAGCGCATTGAGCAAGCAGCTCGCATGACCTTGGAGGCCTGATCATGAGTGATTCACTCGTCGCGGTCGTTATGCCTAAATGGGGTCTCGAGATGGTGGAGGGAACAATTACCGAGTGGCTCGTGAAGGTTGGTGATCCTATTTCTTTTGAGCAAGACCTTGTGGACATTGAGACCAGTAAAATAGTTAACACTCTCACATCTCATCAATCGGGGACGTTAGTGCGCATTCTTGCACAAGAAGGGGAACTTTTAGATGTTGGTACCCCCATAGCCATCATCGCTATAAAAGAGACGACTGAATCTGAGGTAGACAAATACGTGGCCGAGATTAATGACGGTGTCGTGTCATTGGCCACAACATATTCAGAAAAGCCGTCAAGCCAAGAAGGCATTTCTGATCAAATCTCAAGAGCAAACTCCGATTCTACTGCAGATGTGTCGCCTGCAGAAATAGATGACAAAATTGATTTCGTCATTCCAAAAAGTCTTCTGGGTTATGATAATACTGACGCTACTTCTGCAACGCCAGTAGCTCTTCGTGTAGCGAAGCAACATAACGTAGCTATCGACTCCATCGCGGCCACTGGACGTCATGAGCGCGTCACATTGGATGACATACGAACCGCTGTCATTGCAGCAGGTGGGCGATTCAAAATAGCCCAAAAGGCAAGCTACAA
>DONH01000291.1 GCA_003509235.1 Planctomycetaceae bacterium | reverse complement strand
TGAGTATGTAAAAGCTGCCCTCAACACGAGCTACATACTTGGTGTTTTCTGGTGCAACCCCATCGACACACCGAAAGGCTTTGGGAAAGCAGGAGTGAAGCAAGGATTCTTTGCCGATGGGCTCTTAAGCCGACCTGGTCTGCATGACACCGTACAAGCACTCAATGACTACCGAGTAAAACAGACACCACGAACAGGTGAGTGACGGCAAAGCAGACACTGCTTCATTCAACCAGTTGTTTGTGCAAACAACTAACCAACACGTATGACGGAGCAAGGGCTAGTTTGTCGTGTGATGCTGCTCGATATGCTGCCGCAAAAGATCTTTGCCGTAATCATTACCATTTGGTGTACGCAGAACCGCATGAATATGATCTCGTGACGGTTTCTCTGATCGAAACGGTGCAACCCGTCTCTGGTGATCAAATTCAATTAAAAGCACTGGACTATGAATTCTGTAATAAAAGACGCTGTCGTCTGCTGTTCCACCAACCCATGCAAACCAGGTGTTATCAAGATGGTCTTCCACTTCACGCATTTTGATCGCAGCATGCCCCTCATCCATTGTCCCGATATATGTATGCACAACATCGAGAAGCAAATCCTTTTGATCATTTGATAATGTTGCTGCGTTCAAGCCCGCATACTCGAGATCAACATTATCTCGATACGCCTGTGCGACCGCATTGTTCTGCTCTTTGAGTTGACTGAGAACAGCTTTCTTTTGCTGGGGATCATCGAGTGATCGTATAAAGGCAAGGCCCTTATCCTGTTCGTCTTGCATAACAACCGTTCCTTTAAATTTTCCTGAAACTGCATGGACTGGTTCACTCCCAATAAAAACTGGAGACATGACAACCTGATCGCCCAAAACAAAATAATTGATGATGAGATGATGACCGTCAATTTGCCACCCCCATGGTTCTGTTGATGAAGGATCTCCCATGATGGTTATCCAATAGAGCCACTCTCCGTATTCATCAAAATTGTCAGCAAGTTCAGCGAGGGTTCCATTAAGTTTCATAATGTCTTTCGACAATGTGAGGCCCTTGGCACTGAGGCTCGCGCTGAGGAGTGCAAAAGCGTGTTTCCTCTGCTGCTCATCCATTTCGTCAAAGCCAACACCACGTCGCTTATAAAAGTGCCTGTTATCCCAACTCCGCCACTCAATATTATCGACAGGAAATGTGGTGCGATTTCGTTGTTCGTCGTTGAGCCCATTCAAAAACGTAACTGCTGCATCAACAACTGGCTGCGTTGAAACACCTGTAGACTCAATCCGAAAGAGGTCCTCTTGAATTGTGCCGCCTGAACGAATGCCACGATATGGCTCTGAAAGAGATGCCTCTGAACGCCCGCGAGAACCTCGACGCCCACCGGGACGCTGAGCAAATGAAAAACTACATGAAGCTGAAATCAAAAATAGAACGGCAACCGTAACACTAAGATTTCTTGAAATATTTCTCGTACTGGGGCTCATACCATCATTAGGTAGAAACATCATACGCATGGAGTTCTCTCTTCCTGTTTCAAGCACGGAACATGTGGCAATGTGCGCTCACTATATTGACACAATTTTGATCTCGTGTCTCACCAGGACAGAAAATGTCATCACTGGCTTAATACTTGGGTTACACAATACAAGTGTAATGTGACAACCATCACTTAATTGTCGGACACGTAAACCAATCCAACATTCGATGGTTCTGCCTCACCGAGATGATCACTATCAAGAAGCATCAGGTACTTCCCATCACCGTGCGGTATAACCCATTCGCAGGCATTGTGCCCACTTTCAGGTTGGTGAAATACATACGTCCAGCATGGCTCTCCAAGAGAATCAGTTTTCAGCAAACACGCAGCCCATAGATTGTCAATTGAGTCTTCATCAGAAACCTGATCTGGCTCGATACCAGACCCGCAGGCAAGCACGAATCCACCATCGGATGTCTGCTTCACTGCATAACACTCATCAAAAATGTTTTTACTTGTTCCATTCGACAACTGGTCATAGGTTTGCTCCCAGAGCAGGTCTCCCTCAGTGTCTGTTCTCATGAGCCATACGTCCCAATTCCCACTCTCATGGCTTGCTTTGTGTCCAGCAAGAACAAATCCATCGGGTAACGCCTCGAAGTCAAAACACTGCTCCATATCAGCGCCTCCATACAGATGCTGATCTAGTTTTTCTCCATCGCGTGAAAACTGAACAAGAAAAGTATTCTGGTGTTCACTTTCAAAAGATTCCTGCCAAGTGGTACCACAGATCGTGATGACACGCGTTTTTTTCTGATAAGAGACCTTCGCTCCTTGTGAAAATGACAATTCTTTCTGCCAGGCGATGTCACCGATTTGATTCGAAACGAGAAGAATGCCAGTGGACTCATCTGAAATAAACGGAATGCTTGTCTCATCACTCGTAACATATCCAGTGGCAACAAATGATTCTGAATCCAGAGTATCAAGTCCCCGAATCGCACCATTTTTCTTATGATCCAGAACTTTCTTCCATGTAACTTCACCAGACAGGCTTATCTTCCAAAAACATGCTTTTGATCTTCTTTTAGAGATACCCGTTGTTCCACCAACGATAAAACCATCGTGCACTTCAACAACACAACGTGCTTCGTCATGAAAGCTTTGCTTTCCCAGTACTGTCAGCCACTCTTGTTCCCCATTGGCATCAACTTTCATCACAAATCCGTTTGCTGTTGACGAATCTGGCTCACCACATTTTCCGACCACACAAAAACCCCCTGCTTGGACAGCGACACCCTCAAAAACATGATCTTCGTGTTCCGTTCCCCAACCCGTTATCCACTCGACATGCGGCGCACCAAAAACTGGTGAACAGCAATGAGAGAAAAGTAGGAAGCAAAAAACTATCACTTGATACAAATACAAATCAGTCATGGAGACACCACTCAATGGCATTCAATAAAAGAGGCGGAAGAACCGGCCCACGAAAGTCATCGATATGCCCGAG
>DONH01000408.1 GCA_003509235.1 Planctomycetaceae bacterium | reverse complement strand
GAGTGATCGCAAGGGATCACGTCGAGGCATCTATTGGCTTGAAAACCCTGGTGCTGAAGAGACGCTTCGTGGTGACGCTTGGCAGCGGCATGACATTGGCGGATCGGATCATGAAGTGATGTTCATCGCTGTAGGGGACCTTGATCAAGACGGGCGACACGACGTGATCGCCGCAACTCGGAGCGAAATCCTTTGGTGTCAGTCTTTGGCCAATGGATGGAAGACGTTCCCAATCAACTACCCGGAAGGCGTAGGGACTGGGAAAAGCGCGGTGATTGTCGACGTCAATCAGGATGGCAAGAACGACATTGTTTTCTCATGCGAAAACGCAAAGGGTAACCTGTCGGGATTTCGTTGGCTGTCGTGGAAACAGTCCCCAACAGAACAGCATTGGGAGAGTCATGAAATTGGAGGTCCACTCGGTCATAAGTACGACCGAATTGAGATGTACGACGTTGACGGAGACGGCGATCTGGACGCGTTATGTTGCGAGGAACGCGACCAGCTAGGCGTGTTCTGGTACGAAAATCCGTACAACAACCAAGCGCCGGCAGCATTGGAATAGTCGCAAAGTGCCACGGGCCTGAAGCATACTAGGAAGAGAACACCCCGGGGGGAGAACACCAACCTCCTCACCGAAAGACGAGCGTTCACCGTAGTTAGATACCGGCTCCTTTGACTTCACCTCTATTTCCGTCAACGCATCGTTCGGACCCCATAAGAAGGTGGCGTGTACACTCAAACGCATTGAACGAATCTGCCGTGCTTTTTAAACCGCTGCAATCGGGACAGAATGGATTCTTTGGACTATGCGGCAGATGAAGGAATTGAACTGTGACAGTAGACAAAACGATCAGTATCGTCGCACTCTATGTTAATTTCTTCATGCAAACGCGTAGACTGGTGATCGTAAGAACATAAGCATTGCCATCACCCATCGAACCGCGTGCTGTTTCACCAAGATTACGATGCACAGATCGCAGAGGAACACTGATGAAGATGTGGATGAATTCCTTTCTCCTGATGGCTGTAATAGCTGGCAGCGTCTTTCAGTATTCGTCCGCGGATGCCGAAGAGCAACCAAACATCCTTTTCATCCTGGCCGATGATGTCGGCCGAGAGGTGCTGGAGTGCTTCGGCGGCTCTTCCTATGAAACTCCACACCTCAATGAACTTGCTGCCAGTGGCGCAAGACTCGAACATTGTTACGCCATGCCGGTCTGTCATCCGACGCGCATCACTCTCATGACCGGCCGATACCCTCGGCACCTTGGAAATCCGAAGTGGGGTAGCTTTCCACACATTGCTGAGGACCACACGTTTGCAAACATCGCGAAGAGAGCAGGCTATGCGACAGCTGTTGCTGGCAAGTGGCAGTTATGCATGATGAAGAATGACCTTGATCATCCGCGAAGAATGGGCTTCGACCAATGGTCTTTGTTTGGATGGCATGAAGGCCCACGTTACCACGACCCAATGATTTATGAGAATGGAGTCGTGCGAACCGATACAGCTGATACATACGGCCCGGATCTCTACGTCGATTTTTTGCTCGACTTCATGACGCGAAGCCACCAACAGAACACCCCGTTTCTTGCGTTCTACTCGATGACGCTGTGTCATGATGTCACGAACGATCTCAAAGAGCCAGTCCCTCACGGACCACGTGGTCGCTACGACAACTTTGCCGAAATGGTGAAGCAAATGGACCTGCAGGTGGGCCGATTGATGAAGTTCCTCAAGTCTTCGAGACTTGACGAAAACACACTCATATTATTTACAACGGATAACGGCACAGCCTTCAAATCGAAGCTCGCTGCAAAGGGCAAACGGAATGAGTTTCTCTACGAGAACGTTGTTTCGAAGATGGGCGAGCACATGATTCCTGGTGGAAAAGGAAAACTCTCAGACTGGGGTACTCGAGTTCCAACAATTGCAGTCTGGAAAGGAGTGATCAGCCCCGGTTCTGTCTGGAATGATCTGGTGGACTTCAGCGATTTCTTGCCAACGGTCGCCGACTTGACGGGCGGTGAACCTCCGATAGACGTGCAACTTGATGGTCACAGCTTCGCTTCCCTGCTGCGGGGAGAAGACTCGTCGTCGCGGAAGTGGGCCTATGCAGAATCTCGCCGCAAGTTCTTCGTGAAAACCCGGAACTACAAGCTCTACAGTTCAGGAGAGTTCTTCAACACTGATGCCGACCCGTTTGAAAAGGCCGCGATCGATACAACAACGCTCACGGCCGAAGAGACTGCAGACTGGCACCTCCTGAGAAAAGCCGTTGCTGAACTGCGGCAGGGAAAATAAGCCCTCAAGCAACCACCTACTTGCAGTTGGGAAATTATTTCGCCAACGTCAGCAAAGCCAAAACGCTTCACGAATTGTGCCATACGGAAGCGTTATTTTTTTATGACCGAGTTCAGCAACTGGATTGACTTCCCCTTTGAAGGTGATAATTCCAGACTTCTGAATTGCACTGGAGCGGCAGGCAGGTTGAATCTGACGTGCACGACATGCTCTTCGCTCGGTATCTCAACTGACAAGGTCTGCCATGCGGAAGACTTTTCGATAGGAATCGAAAACTGATTTTCCCTTACAAATGTTTTTTCATTTTGGTTTCGCCAGTGCAATTGAATGGACTCTTCACCACCGGACTTGAGTGTCATTTTGATCTGTACGGGCCCTTTCAGTTGAATTCCGTTGCGGATCAATGCCGGACTCTTCTTACCGCGCGGAACGATATCCACCGAGTCCTTCGTGAGGGTCAAGGTGCCACTGCGCACCAACCAAGAGTTGACGGTGCTTGCCGGATCCGTTTTTTTTCCTTGTCGCGGCATTCGCGTAGAAGCCTTTGCAGGTTTGCCTT
>DONH01000164.1 GCA_003509235.1 Planctomycetaceae bacterium | reverse complement strand
CACTGCTTCCCAAGCAACGGACTTATCAGGACTTGGTACACACAAATGAGAGCAACTAACACCCTCACCACAGACCAGCTAATCATTCTGATGAGCCAACAGATACACGCACGAAATGCTTGGATGCTCACTTACATTCTCCAAAAAACATTTCGAAATAAAGGCATATCACCATTTAATTATTCACCAGAACGCCTAACCTTCAGCCTAAGCCGATTCATCAAACCAAGAAGAAGTTGCTCTGTGTCCATCGCAGCGTTCTGACCCGTAGCAGGTTTCCCAGTAGCTCGAACAACTACAACAACGTCGAAATCTGGAGAAAACTGTGTTTTTACCTTTCGAAACGCTTCTCGTAATCTTCGTTTCCATTGATTTCTTGCAACTGCATTCCCAACACGACGAGAGACGGATATTCCAATCCTAGCATGGCTCAGCTTTGTGACTTGCTCAGCGCCGTACATCACGAGTGGTCCGATAGCGACAGACTGACGTTGAGCATAGACGCGACGAAAGTCAGTCGTGCGAAGCAAGCGTTGCTTTTTCTGAAAACGGAATTCTGTTTCGTTTTTTGCTACCACTTGATTGAAGCCCGTGGATCCTTTGGCGAGTTCAACTCAGCTGCCTTTACCGCCTCTAGCAGGGATTTTGATACCGCCTCGTCATGCATCTCTGGCAGTACAATCTGAACTTCTGCAATCAAATCTCCCTTTGAACCATTCGCATGCCGAACTCCCATGCCAGCGGCACGAAGTTTCTTGCCAGAAGACGTCCCAGCTGGTATCCGTAGACTAATGACTCCCCAAGGAGTTGGCAGGTCAACTTTTGCACCTTTCAATGCCTCTGAAAGACTTATTGGCAAACTGACTACGAGCATGTCTCTTTCTCGGCGATACACCGGATGTGGTTCAACTCCCACGTCAAGAAGAAGATCACCCGACGCACCACCACCGACACCAGGTCTCCCCTGTCCTCGTAACCTCATACGAGCTCCATCGGGAAGGCCTTGAGGGATCGTTATACTGAGAGTCTCACTAGAACCATCTCTATCAAAGCGAACCTCTGTTTTTCCTCCATCAATTGCCAGCCGAAAAGGAATTCGGATATTTGCAGTAATGTCCTGTCCTGGTGCGCTGCGGCTACGTCTCGGGCGACTTGATCGCCGTTTTCCACCACCAAACAAGTCGGCAAAACCGCCACCAAACAGGCTTTCTAAATCAACCTCTCCCCCAGACTGAAAGCCGCCCTGCTGTCCTTGCGGCGACCACCCTCCTCCTCCCGCTCCAACTCCTTCAAAAGAGCTTCCGTATCGATCATACATCTCACGTTTGCTGGGGTCGTTCAGCACATCAAACGCCGTTTGTACTTTTTTGAACTGCTCCTTTGCAGCATCGTCGTCGGGATGTAAATCCGGGTGATATTTCCGCGCCATTTCTCGGTACGCCTTCTGAATATCCTCTGATGTCGCAGTCCGGGAAACTCCCAGTATTTGGTAGTGATCATCCGACATACAAATTACTCACATGTGCTCCTACAGACTTTGTGAAAACGCTACGTACTAGAGTACCGAACTCCCTGAAAACTTCTAGTTTACGACTAACTCTTCCTCGACCTCGAACGGTTCTGCCTCTGCGACGAATTACTTCTGGATGAAACCCGCGAACCAATTAAACCCTGGGACTGCTTTTTTTCGTTACTGCTTCCATGATTTGGGAGTTGTGTAATTGTATCACTCATAGCAGATGCTTCCTCCATAAAGAGGATCTGACTTCGTTGCGGTGTTTGTTTTTTCGATGGAGTATCCAGAGTATAAGTACCGTCTGAACAAAGCCTTCTGGCTCGTGCCGTATCATCGCTATATGTTGGAACAATAGTCGTAAGTAAACGTTCCTTGAGTGATTCTGCAAGCACGGGAAACATCACTTCAACTCTGCGGAAGAAGTTTCGGGGCATCCAGTCTGCGCTTCCTAAATAGACCTCTGCATCGACGCCTTCACCAAATATAAATATACGGCTGTGTTCGAGAAAACGATCGACGATACTCCGAACCCGTATGTTTTCACTCAGCCCAGTGACGCCGGGCCGCAAGCAGCAAATGCCTCGAGAGAGAATTTCAATCGGGACGCCAGCCTGGCTGGCACTGTAAAGGGCTTCGATAATCTGATGATCCGCTAGCGAATTTACTTTTGCAAAAATTCTCGATGGTTTTCCAGCCGAAGCCAGAGCAGCTTGAATTCCTATCAACTCAAGCGTGCGGCTATGGAGGTCGTTAGGAGCGACTATGAGTTTCTTCCACTGATGGCCTTGAGAATAGCCCGTAAGCAGATTGAACAGTGCGGAGGCATCTTCGGCAATCTCAGCATCAGCCGTAAACAAACCAAGGTCTGTGTACGAGGTTGCCGTCGCTGGATTGTAGTTACCTGTCCCAAGATGAACGTATCGCTTAAGTCCTTCACGTTCATTCCGAATCACAAGTGACACCTTGCAATGCGTCTTGAGATCGAGAAAGCCAAATACGACATGGACTCCCGCCCTTTCCAATTGACGGGCCCAACTAACATTATTAGCTTCGTCGAACCTGGCCTTCAGCTCCACGAGCGCCGTCACGTGCTTGCCTGCTTCTGCAGCATCCATAAGTGCACGAATAATTGGCGAATCACCGCTCGTACGATAAAGCGTTTGCTTGATAGCCAATACCCGCGGATCTCTCGCTGCCGATGTGACAAAGTCCACGACTGGATCGAATGATTCATACGGATGATGAACCAAGACATCCTCACGAGAGACCGTTGAAAAAATATCTCGCTGCTGGCGGAATGCGACAGGCCTTCTCGGCGTATGTGGTTTGTCATGAAACTTTTCAAAACCTGGCAGTTTATAAAGCTCCCAAAGCCCCGTCAGATCAAGAGGGCCGTCGATTCGGTAGACCTCGTTGTACGTCGTCGCACCTGGCTCCTCACTCAATCCTCTCAGATCCTCGTCATCAACAATTCTTTGAGCAATTAGCTCATCTGCCTTTGCTGCAATCTCCAGGCGAACAGCTTGGCCTCGTTGCCGTTCCTTCAATCGTTCTTCAATTAGCCTGAGCATGTCATCGGACTCTTGCTCAAGAAGTTCCTGATCACAGTCACGTGTAATTCTAAAAGTTGTCCACGACTTGACAGAAAAACCACCAAATAGTTCTGGCAGCCTTGCTGCTACTAATTCTTCCAAAAGTACAAAGGAGACATTGCTTATGTTATTTCCTGGCAGCAGGATAACTCTTGGCAAAACTTGAGGCACCTGTACAACAGCAAATAACTGCTTTGGACCTAAGCCTTTTTCATGTTCGAGCATTGTGCCAAGATAAAGGCCACGGTTATGGTACCGTGGAGAAGGATGAGCAGGATCACATGCCATCGGTGTAAGGATTGGCAATGCACGCTCACGAAAGAATCGATCAACGTATTTCTTCTGTTCTCGTGTTAATTCCGTGTTCCTCAGAAGATTAAAACCTGCCTCACGCATGGCCGGGCCGATACTTTCGCGGAGACACCGATATTGCCTTGCCACAAGTTTCTGACTTCGAGCAGCTATGGCCCGCAACTGCTCACTTGCCGTCAGACCATCAGCCGCAAAGTCCTGTGGTGCACCGTCACCAAATGCCTGCTCTCGAACACCGGCTACCCGGACCATAAAAAACTCATCGAGGTTGGAGCTGAAAATGGCGAGAAATTTCATCC
>DONH01000285.1 GCA_003509235.1 Planctomycetaceae bacterium | reverse complement strand
ATGTGCAAGGAGGCCACACAAGGATGTCGCAAAAAAATCGATGTTCTTTCGGGTGCTTCTATTGTGAATCTGTTCTTTGAAAACTCCACTCGAACAAAAACAAGTTTCTCTTTGGCTGCTCGCCGTCTCGGAGCAGACGTCATTGATTTTTCGGCTTCAACAAGCAGTTTGTCCAAGGGCGAATCATTCATTGACACTGCCAAGAATCTTGAGGCAATGGGAGTCGATGCCGTAGTCGTCAGGCACGGAACACCAGGAACACCTCATCTACTTGCTTCCCATCTTGATGTTGGTGTTATCAATGCCGGAGATGGACCGCATGCACACCCGACTCAGGGATTGTTGGACATCTTTTCAATTCGGGAACGTCTTGGTGATATTAAAGGCCTAACTGTTGGCCTGGTTGGTGATATTGCGCATAGTCGAACGGCACGGTCGAATTTATGGGGCCTGACAAAACTTGGTGCGAAAGTGATTCTTTGTGGCCCACCCACTCTTGTTTCTGATGGTTGGCAAGAGTTTGGAGTGGAGGTCTCACATGATCTTGATGCTATTGTACCACGATGCGATGTGCTCAATCTTTTACGGATACAGTTCGAGCGACAAAAAACACGACCATTTCCCTCAGTCCGAGAATATGCCCATTTGTACGCTATGAATCGGGACCGTCTTCGTCGTGCGAAGGATGATTTGGTAATTCTGGCTCCTGGTCCCATTAATCGTGGTGTTGAGGTGACTGCGGATGTAGCAGATTGCCCTCAGTCGCTTATTTTGGATCAGGTTACAAATGGGCTCGCCGTACGAATGGCAGTACTTTGGCTCATCTGTGGAGTGCAGAGAAATAGCCTCTCAATAGATTCTTCAGAACAAAGGGGGCAAAAGTAATGGCATCCATGGTAATTCGTGGTGGACGGGTAGTTGATCCAGATCAGGGGATTGATCGAGTAGACGATCTGCTTATTCGTGATGGCTTGATAATGTCTATTGGTCATGATGGTAGTCAGCCGCTTGGGAAAGTTGATGAGACGATTGATGCCCATGGTTTCATTGTTACGCCGGGACTGGTCGACATGCACGTGCATCTTCGTGAACCTGGTCGTGAAGAGGATGAAACTATTGAGACTGGGACCAAAGCAGCCCTGGCGGGTGGCTTCACGAGTGTTGCCTGTATCCCCAACACCGAGCCGGCAATTGATACTCAGGCCAACGTAGAGTTTATTCGTCAAAAAGCGGCACGAGCAGATACCTGCAATGTGTTTGTTGTTGCATGTGTAAGCCATGAGCGAGAAGGGAAGGAACTTGCTGAAATCGGTCAATTGGTTGAAGCTGGAGCTGTTGCTTTCAGTGACGACGGATCACCTGTTTATGATGCCGAGTTGATGCGTCGGTCTTTCGAGTATTGTCGAATGTTCGATAAACCAATTCTGGCCCATGAAGAAGTTCTAGAGCTTTCTCATGGTGGCGTAATGAATGAAGGTCTTGTCTCTATGTCGCTTGGCCTGAAGGGTATGCCGGCAGCAGCGGAAGAAGTCATGATCGGTCGAGACATTGCACTCGCAGATGTGACTGGCGGTCGTCTTCATGTAATGCATGTTTCAACAGCTCAGGGCGTCAGTCTCATCCGTGAGGCAAAAGCACGTGGCGTTCGGGTCACTGCGGAGGCCTGCCCACACCATTTTACACTGACGGACGAATCTCTTCGAGGGTTCGATTCAAACTTTAAAATGAGCCCGCCGCTGCGAACAGCAAAAGATGTCGAAGGTATTCTTGCAGGGCTTGCTGATGGCGCAATTGACTGTATTGCAACGGATCACGCTCCACACGCACCAGAAAAAAAGTTACTCGAATTAGACAGAGCGCCCTTTGGCATCCTTGGGCTGGAAACTGCGGTTGGCCTCTCTGTGACACGTCTGATTGAGTCTGGTCGTATTGATTGGTCACGATTTGTCGAAGCCATTAGTCTACTCCCGTCGAGAATCCTTGGTATTAATCGAGGTACTCTCAGGCCAGGTGCGATTGCTGATGTGACGATTATCGATCCATCTCGTGAATGGCAAGTAGATGTCAATTCTTTTTCATCAAAAAGCGTGAATTCACCATTTCATGGATGGACGCTACGCGGACGAGCTGTTGCGACAATTGTTCACGGGAAAGTGAAATATCGCCTCTCCAGCTAGTTGTAGAGCAATGATCATAATTGACGGGTACAACCTATTACATGCCTCGGGTGTGTTTGGTGAAGCGAGAGGGTCACTCGGATTCGAGCAGTCTCGCCGAGCTCTTCTTGACCACCTTTTGGAGTTACTTGGGGCTGAGGCGGAGCAGACAATTGTCGTTTTCGATGCGGCTGATGCCCCTGATGGTCTTCCCGCAAGATATCTTCACGGATCTATCCGGGTATGGTTTGCTCGGGAATATCCAGATGCAGATTCGCTCATCGAGGAAATGGTCGAAGAGGAATCACCATCGGGCCTGGTTGTCGTGTCGAGTGATCGGCGAGTGCAGGCAGCAGCGCGCCGTCGGCGTGCGATTGCTGTCGACAGCCATGAATGGCTCAAAGGGAAGCGTCGCATGATGAACGAACGCTTTCGACAGAAAGAAACGAAGCCAACTGAGCCAGGGCCAGGAGATGTTGAAGCATGGAAGCGATATTTTGGTATCTAGCCAGATAATCTGTAATTAGTCAGTTTTACCCCATCGAGCAAATTTACGATCAAGGGTAGATCGTTCAATGCCCAAGAGTTTCGCTGCTTTTGTTTTGTTGCCACCGGTACTCTCTAGCGTCGCCAGTATGTGACGTTTTTCGATAGTGGCTAACGTTTCT
>DONH01000103.1 GCA_003509235.1 Planctomycetaceae bacterium | reverse complement strand
ACCGGACCATTCGTCGGATTCAAGCAACATTACCAGATCGGGAACTGGCCCATCCAAAACTTGAGCGAGAGATTTTAAGTCAGATTGCTATGACTACAGGTGGCTCTACCTGGTTTCCAACTGGACCAACAATGAATACAGCCGATATCACAAAGATGGTCAACTCGCTCAAAGACCGCTCTCGTAAAGAATACGAAACTGGCGAAAATGACAAAACATTCAAAAAAACCTTGAACACTTTTTTACTGGGTATAGGAATTTTTCTCCTTTGCAGTGAGTGGATTCTTCGAAGATTGGTAAAACTCGCTTAGTCTATTTGCCAGCAGCCTGGCTTCAGAGTCACGTATTATAATGATTGCTTCAAGTATTCCACTGAAAAAAGAACCAGAAGCTGGAAAACACCCACGTAGCAAGATGCATGGTTCAACAAACGACTACAAGCTTTCTCAGTTTCTCAAGCGAATACGGAAACGGGCTCGGCGATGGATTCTCGTTGAAGCGATTTCACTTATTGGGCTATCGATAGCGGCGTGGTTCTGGAGCACGGTCCTACTTGACTGGCTTATTGAACCTCCGCCAGTGGTGCGGCTCCTGGCTACAGGAATACTTTGCCTCTGGGTCAGTACAATTGTTCTAAACCGTCTCATCAGGAGATTGCGTGCGCCATTACGAGATGAACAACTCGCATTACTTGTTGAACGGACGCACCCGGAGTTACAGGACAGTCTTTCGACAGCAGTAGAACTGCGTCTCGGTGAAACGCAATCGACTCTGTCGACAATTGACGCCAGCCTCCTTGACCGTACAACGTCGATTGCTGCTGCATCTATTAAGCGAATCACGATGGGACGCCTCTTCAGACGCACTCATCTTCTGCGGAAAGCTGGGCTGAGTGGTTTTTCTGTTGGAACAATGGCTGCCGTGCTCGTTCTCTTGCCGACTGTTCGTGAGACGTGGGTGCAACGGATGCTGTTGTTGAGTGACACTCCCTGGCCACGGCAGGTTACGCTTTCGATAGCTGGCTTTCCAAATGGTGTTCGAAGAGTTGCCCGTGGAGCAGACGTTGAAATTCTTGTGACGGCTCAATCCACTGGACAACTACCCAAATTTGTCGAACTGCAACACCGAGGAAAAGAAGGCTGGACGACTCACCGCATGGGAACTCGCGGTGCTTCTGAGGAGAAAACCCAACTGTTTACGTACATCATTAAAAAACCAAAAGAGGATTTAGCCATTGAGGTTCGCGGAGGTGACGGCAGACTTCGGGACTTACGCCTCGAAGTAGTAGAGCCTCCATCATTAGCCACAATCAATCTACAAATCACTCCGCCTAAGTACATCGGTGGTGAGCCAAGACCCCTTGCTGCAACTCGTCTTGTCGAAGTACCAGCAGGCTCCACTCTCTCAATCACCGCTGAATCATCAAAGCCGCTTTCCAGAGCGACCATCCGTTCAATTCCCATACCATCGGCACCACAGAATCTCACAACGGGCACAGAAGCCTCCGACGCCCAAACTATGGAAAAAGAATTTCTTGTCGCACAACTCACAACGAAGCCACCAGAAACATTAAGCCAGAGCATTTCTCTCGATAAACAACCGCGACGTCTTTCCGGAACACTCGGCCCAGTACTCGACGATTGCATCTTGGACATTGAGTTCACAGATACTACTGGCATTACGAATCAAAAGCCCATTCGCTTTCAACTACTCTCTCGGGCGGACCTGCCTCCAGAAATTGAAGTCACTCCTGATGGCATCTCATCAGTAATCACAACCTCTGCAGCCATTCCGATTACAGGCAGAATTCAAGATGATCATGGGCTCGCGGAGGCAACAGTCTCTCTTCGACGCACCACAAACATAGCTGCCGACTCAACTGATACCGAGCTCCAGCAGACATCGATTTCACTCGCCACCCATTCATCCACCGTACTTGATCTCGTCAAAGAAGTATCACCCCGCATTGAATCTGCATCACTCCCGGCCAAGGTTGATGATGAACTGGAATTGATTGTCTCTGCAAAAGACCGGTGTGGTCTTGCGGGTGGCCCTCAAACAAGCACCACAGAGCCTTGGCGACTCCGTGTTGTTTCACCAGAGGTTCTTCTCGCGATGCTCGAGGCCAGAGAAGTCATTCTGCGTCGCCGATTCGAGAGCCTAATTGCAGATTTTCAGCAGAAACGGGACCGGGTAGTAACCGATTTCACAGCAAAGGAAGAAGGCAGCGAGACAACAACATCCCAACTTGCTGAAGCGACTTCCAGGGCGAATGGAGAAACTAGTGAGATCGCAGCATCGTTCCGAGATATCTCGGATGAATTATTCAATAACCGGCTTCTTACTGCACCACTCGAAGAACGTCTGCTGAATCAGATAGCAACGCCGCTTGAAAAAATTGTAAGCGGACCAATAGAGCAATTACGTCTAGCGGTCTACGATTCGGACCAGCCGACAGACGCAAATCACCTTATTCAGATGGCTGACACCTGCATTTATCGCATGCGGTCAGTGCTTGATAAAATGATTGAGTTGGAGACGTATAATGAAGTTATTGAATCCCTCCGTGCCCTTATCGAGCAACAGCAGTCGATCCGTGGAGAAACAAGCAAGCAACAGAAACAGCGTGCCCGTGACCTACTGAAGGGCCTATGAGGCGATTTTCAAAAATGCTGATACAAAGCCAACAAAACAACGGCCAGCCATTCTTCGTAACTTTTGCCTTCACGAGGCGATTCCTTCTAGGCATTGCTATCTCGATTACCGCAGTGTCACAAGGGTGGGCACAATCTGTCTCACCGGCACCACCTGTCTCACCACCAAAACACTCGCAACTTGCAGAAAGGGAACGTGCACTGAGCAACCGAATGCGTGAACTGGAGGCAACATTCCTTCGCCTTGCAGACCTCCTTGACACAACCGATCCACGTAGAGCGACTACTCTTCGTTCGGCATTCGAGCAAGCAAGAGAACTTGAGGTGACTGACCGTCTCGATACGATTGTTGAACTGCTGGAAAAGGGTCAGCTATTGAAAGCAGGCAATGGCCAAGATGCTGCCATCGACCGCCTGCGCGAATTGCTTGCCGTGCTTGAGTCTGGAGAAAACAGAAAAACAGTCACTGACTCAAAGAAAAAAGTGAAAGAGTTCCTCGGACGAATAAACAATCTTATTGCTCGACAAATGGGCCTTGAGGGAACAACGGAAGCCGGCGGCAACCCTGACGAAATAGCAAAGAAACAAAATACTCTTGAGGACGATACTCAGTCACTCGCTGAAGATGTCGACGCTTTTCGTCGAGAGTCCGCCAACGCTGCGGGCATAAAAGCCAAAAGTGATTCGAACGACAATCCACAATCAGAATCAGCGAAGGATGGTTCTTTAAATGAATCACCCGAAGGGCGGGGGGGCGAGAATAGCAGTTCACCGGATCAAAGCAGTGACTCAGGTGAGAAAAAAAGCAACGAACAGGAACCCCAAGGAAATGATGAAGTCTCTCGGGCAGACCGAACAAACCGACGGCTAGAGGCAGCCCGTTCCCGGATGCAGGAAGCGAAAGAGAAACTTGATGCTGTTGAACCAGACGCCGCACGGAAAGAGCAGGAAAGAGCTTTAGCCGAATTAGAGGCCGCTCGGGCGGAACTTGAAGAAATCCTTCGACAACTCCGCGAAGAAGAGATTGAGCGTCTCTTAGTCAAGCTCGAGGCACGAATCCGAGACATGCTACGGGCAGAACGAATGGTTCTCCGGGGTGTCGAGCAACTCTCGAACGAGGCGGCCACGACAAGTAAACGAGAACGAGAACTTGAATCCACTCGGCTTGGATCTGAACAAAATGTGATTACTGCAAACATCACGCGGGCATTGACACTTGTCCGCGATGATGGCTCGGCAGTAGCAATACCAGAAGCTCTTCAGCAGATCAGAGAAGACTCATCCTTGGCAGCAGACCGGCTCAAGAGAAGTGACTACGGTTCATTTACACAAGGCATTGTTGAAGGCTTGGTGGCCAGTCTAGAAGAACTCCTCTCAGCACTCGAGCGAGCAGAGCGCGAGCAACAGGACAGACAGGAGCAGGGACAGGCTCGTGGTCGACCAGCAAAACCTGGTGAGCAGCCACTCGTAGACAAAATCGCTGAACTCAAGATGCTGCGGATTCTCCAAACACGTGTAAATGGAAGAACATCTCGGTTTTCCGCTCTGCTCAACGAGGGAACCGAACAGGCTTCAGAGACCGAATTAATCGAGGCACTTGGCAGGCTGGCACATCGACAGGAGCGGGTCGAACGTGCTGCCCATGATATCGCAACCGGCCGCACTGAGTAATCGAAAACATGTCTCGGAGTATACTCTGACGATGGCTTTTTTCTTCTCGAACAATACCATGAAAATACTCCACTCTCTGAGCCCCTCAGGAGGCAAAACTTCGCAACGAATGAACGCAGATCCACTCTCTGCAGCGATTACCTGTCTTTGCACCTGTCTCACCTTGACCGCTCCAGCACATTTGCGTGCAGAGGGAACACCGACGTCCAGAGAGTCCTCCAGAAACCTCTCCCCACAGGATGAGCTCGCACGAAGAGCCAGTTGGAGCCAACCAAGCGAGAAGGAAAATACCAAGCGACTAGAACAATGGCTTTCGGACCAAACGGAAACCAACCACAAGAGAGCGAATCCGGCAACGACTACACCACGCAACGGCGTGGACACTCTTGACTATCTCATGCGGATTATCTGCGATATTGAGAAACAATATCAAGGATTACTTACTGACCTCTCGTCCATGCCTCCCATTGAAATCGTCCGTCTGAAAGAGAAACTCACTCAGACCGAAAACGATACATTTGCTACCGAGACGATCCGTTTGTGGACTGCCCGGAAGTTAATCAGGCTCGGCCGTTACGATGAAGCGGCACTGCTCCTCGAAAATCTACCCCTCGACTCTAGCGTCGACCCCACAACGTTACTTTTCTGCAAGGCTGCCTGTGAATATTGGCTCCTGAGAATCGAGGAGGCTGCACAGAGTGTCGCCAAACTACTTGAAAGAGAAAAAGAGCTACCCGTCCGATACAGACAACTAGCCTTGCTCTTGGAAACCGACATAACCTCACTCAAAGAAGATTCTCTCGACCACATTTCCCGGCGAATGAGAGACGTAACACGACGACTTGAACTCGGGCATGCTGGGCCTGGAGTACAGGCCGTCCAGAGCGGAGTCATTGATTCACTTGACAAACTAATCAAAAAACTCGAAGAGCAAAAAAAACAGCAGGCTTCCGGAGGTGCAGGCAGTTCAGGTGGCAGCATGTCCGACGGCCGGCCGATGGAAGACAGCCAACTTGCCGGTGGGAAAGGCCGAGGTGAAGTAAAAAAACGGGAACTCGGTGAAACTGATGAATGGGGCGATCTCCCACCTCGTGAGAGGGAAGACGCCTTGCAGCAAATTGGCAGAGACTACCCAGCGCACTACCGAGAGGCAATTGAACAATACTTCAAGCGACTTGCAACGGGCAAGCCATAAGACGAACGGAAGAAATGAAGTGGCAGTCCTTGTTCCCCAAAAACACGAGTCGATCAAACAACGACAATCCGGCAGCCACATCTGCGGCAAAGCTTGGACCGCTCACCCCTACCTCCTGACAGGTGTCGTTGTCTTCTTCGCACTCTGGGCACCTCATCTGACACCTGCCCAAGAAAACGTCCAGAAACAAGAGGTCACCGTCACTCTCTCGAACGGAGACATCGTTCGTGGAAAACTCGTGCATCTAGATGGCAAAAATGTCACCGTTTCCGACACGTCAAAAACTCCTATTACGACAAGCACGTTGAAGATACCCTCTGTCCGTACATTAACTGTACCGGCACGCTCTACCAACTCGAGTGAACTCATGATTGGGCTTGTTAATGGCTCTTACATACGAGCTGACACCATTTCAACAGATGACTCAACAGCTTTTCTGTCAATTGGAGGCCATGCTCTTGAAGTACCACGAAACACTGTCCATTGGATTGCTTTTAAAGAATCCCAGTCAGGTTCACCGGACACATACAAGTGGCTTGCGGAACTCCCTGAAAATCCAGCAGCCGACATCATTGCTATCAAGCGTGATACTCAGTGGCAGTTCATTGAATGTGCCATCACTCAAATCACACCAGAAAATGTTGTGGTTCTTCTCGATGGTGAAAGCATTCCAGTCAAGCGAAGCAAAATTTTTGGCATCTGTTGGTTGCGGCCTGGAGAGACACCCGGCAAAGCTATAGAGCCCAATGCGCTCGACATTCTATTGCGTTCACCGCAAGTTAAAATGAGGTGCCGCAAAATAACATGGGATGAAGACCTACTTTGTTGGGAAGTAACGATGACATCGATAAAAGATGACTTTGTCGTTACCCTGCCAAAAGATGCCCTATCATTGATCGATTACACCTTTGGACGACACATTGACCTTACCCGAAGGACTCCAGCAAATTCGCGAACTGAACCTTACTTTGGTGGACTTGCAGACGATGCAACTCTTTTACAGTACTATTCACCAAGAGTTATCATGACATCCGATGGTGAAGATGAAAACGCATCAGCTCCGGCACTGCTTATTCATCCTCGGACCGAAATAACATGGACTGTGCCCGACGACTCTCGCCGTTTTCAAGCAAGTCTTTCGCTAGCCGAAAATTCTGTCTCACCAACGGCAGTCGTGATTCAGATTGACAATTCTGAAGTTTTCCAAACCGTACTGGGAAACTCGGAAGAAGGAGACGTGAGCAATCAGCCTCTCTCTGTCGACATCGCTCTCAACGGCGGCAAACAGCTAAAAATCATTGTCGACTTTTTAAAAAAACCTCTTAACGGCACAGATGAAAAGACTGCGGTTTCTCTGATCAGTGGCCCGATTCAAGTCATGAACCCAAGAATCGAGCGGTAAAGCAATATGCAAACAATTCATAATCACACCATTTCTAAAGAAACAGGTCGTCATATCATCATAGTGATACTGACATCACTTCTGGCAACTACATGCCCGGATGTATTTTCTGCCGG
>DONH01000445.1:744-7107 GCA_003509235.1 Planctomycetaceae bacterium | reverse complement strand
GATCCTCAACGTAATCATCTCGAAACGGTGAAGGTGTTTTCTTACCCGTAAGCCACCAGATAGAAGCAAGAAGCGTGTACGGTGTTTTCTTGTCTTGGCGAATTTCTGTGCTGCTCCACGCAGCGAGTGTGTTGAGGCCCCACATTTTCATCCGGTCATGAATGCCATTCCGGCTGATTTCCTGCCAGTGATTCCCTAAGGACTCTACAGCATTCAGAGCGGGGAAATTCACGTACTTATTTTTGCCTCGCGTCGGCATTGTAAGCCAGTAGTACGGAGAGTCTTTGGTCGGCAGATATTCGAAGTAATGCTCGTTGATTCGATTTGGTGTGACAGGTGTCATGGCTTCAGTACCAGCAATGCACGCGCCTGCAGAAAAAAAGAGATACCCTTCCGGGTCGATAAACCACCAGCGCTCGTCAATCTTTTCTGTCCGAAAACGACCAGTAGCCTCGTGGCGTGGTCCGTTTTTCCAGCCGCCGTAGTGGCTGATGTCGTCCCGTTCGGCCTTTGCTGCAGCAGCAAGCTCCAGGGGCAGTTCTTCTTTGAGTTGTTCCAGTGAATGAATTTTTCCGGGCCATTCCACAGCCCGAACTTGTCCAAATCGGTCGAGGTAGGGCAGAGTGTGAAGGGCTTGCTCCCGATCGGGGGTGGCTTCCCAGGCAGCAAAGAGTTCTGAGATCTCGATGTCGGCCTTACCGCTGGATGAGTTAACATCCAGAGCCATACTCGCAACGTCAGCAGGAAAAAACTTCCGCCAGTGGTGCCGGTGGCCGTTTGGTTTTCCGAGTTGATCCTGGAAAACAGCTGGTCCATCGTAGAGGGGTTCTGTGGTCGGGAAGACAAATCCAATCGTCGTCCTCTCATTTTGAAGAGCGACTGCAGAACCAACGCAGTGCCGACCCCAACCGAGAGGCTTGCTGTTGTTCAATCGTGCTGAAAGAGTGACGATTCCAGGGCCGTTGTTGCAGACAGGTACTCCGAGTAGCCGATAGGACGATGCGTCCCACGCCGCAGCAATTTCTGGTGTGAACTGAAGTGTGAAAGGAGTCTTTCCTTGCACTCGCCATTTTCCTTTGCCAACAGCGTTGATACGAACACCGTCGGGCATGGCACCAGGCTTCATCGCAAAATTGTGTACTGGCGTAAAGAGCTCGGCTACAGAAATCGTATCGGATGATGCCGAGTCGTTGCGTGCCACGGGTTTTTGATTGACTCGTGTTATCGGGGTACTGCGGTCGCTATCAAGAGTTCTGTTCAGGTCACCTAACATCGTTGCAATACGCGATTTCTGCTCTTTTCTATTAATGAGGTCGTGTTCTTCCGCTACGTCTTCGTTCAGATTAAACAGATGCAGTGGCTTTCGGTCTTTTGTCGCAATCAACTTCCATTGATCTTTCCGGAACGCTTTTGCGAGTTTTTGCCCCCATCCGTCTCCATTATTTGCTTGCACTAGAAGCTCGTGCCGTAGGCGTGCAGGGCCTTGTTGAAGAAGAGCTGGTAGAAAAGACTGGCTATCGAGCCCTTGTTTAGCTTGAAGTGTTTGACCTGTTAGCTCAGCAAGTGTTGCGAAAATATCCTGAAGTCCTACGAGTGCGGACGACGTTGCTGCTGGTGCAATAGTTGAGCCGGTTCTAGTTCCGTTTCCCCAGTGCGCAATGAGCGGTACCCGATGGCCTCCCTCCCATATGGTGGCCTTGCTTCCCCGAAGCGGTGCGTTTGAGTTGTGTCCAAGCAGTTTGTGGCTTGGCTTGCCACGCGCAAGTCCACCGTTGTCACTCGTGAAAAATATGAGTGTGTTTTCAAGAATTCCGTGTGCCTTGAGGCTAGCAACAAGCATGCCAAGTTGAATGTCCGCCTCGAGAAGCATGTCGAGGTGCGCGTCTCCTGATGTTCCTCGCACGGGCTTTCCTGCCAATGTCTTGGGAGGGGTATGAGGAATATGACAGGATTCAGTGCAGTAGTGTATGAAAAAAGGCTTGCCAGTGTCTGCCTCTATGTGCCGGTCGATAAAGCCTATCGCCTCACGAATAAGATTTGGTCCAGCGACGGATGAGTTCCACTGTTTCAAACCAAAGCCGTCTGTCGGGATCACAGAATCTCCATACGTACCCGGTTTCCATTCAATGAGGTCGTAGGGATCCCCGTCAAGGAAGCCATTCCGAAAAGCAATGTATGGAGGACCCTGAATACCTTGGGGGAGACTGTAGGTGAAATCAAAGCCAAGATCTGATGGTCCATCTTTCCATTTACGGCTGAAGTCGATGTCGCGGTAATCGTATTTCCAGGAGACAGGTTTCTTGGTTGTCGTGCTGAAGACCGTTCCTCCGAGATGTACCTTTCCAAGGAAGGCAGTACTGTACCCAGCAGTCTGCATGAGTTGGCCAAGTGTGGCCTGACCGTCAAGAATCTGGGATCGCTGATGAAACATCCATGTGCCGTTTTCAAGGCGACCTCGCCATGGATAGTTGCCAGTCATCACGCTGTAACGCGATGGGGCACACACAGCGGATGGGCTGTGTGCATCTGTGAATCGCATGCCGTGTGCCGACAGATTCTCAATGTTTGGTAGCGAGACTTTGCTCTCTGGGTTGTACGCCCTGCAGTCCCCGTATCCCATGTCATCCATTAAGAAAATGATGACATTCGGTTTTTCTTGAGCCTGAGCACATAACCCTGTCGTGGCAGAAAAACAAAAAAAGAGTGCGATGAAACGCATCGAATAAAGCCCCCGTGTGAAAAACAACGATGTGTGGCCTCGCAGGCCTTTGGGAACGAGACTAGGCAAGGAGATCATCAATCACATGTCCATGCACGTTGGTAAGCCGTCTCTCGAGGCCGTTGTGATAAAACGTCAGCCGTTCGTGGTCGAGCCCCATTAGATGCAAAAGTGTTGCGTTAAAGTCATAGACCGACGTTGGGTTGTTCGCTGCTTTAAAGCCGAATTCATCACTGCTGCCATAGCTGGTAGCACGTTTGACACCTGCGCCGGTAAGAAAGCATGTGAATGCATCTGGGTTATGGTCTCGTCCTGTTCCATTTGCCTGCAGGAAGGGCATTCGGCCGAATTCCGTTGCCCAGACAACAAGCGTGTGATCAAGCATTCCCCGTTCTCGCATGTCTGCCAAGAGCGCGGCTGTCGGCTGATCCATGATTTCGGCCTGCATAGCATGAGTCTTGAGGATGTTCTGGTGGGAGTCCCAGTTTGTAATTCCATTCCCACCAGAAGGGTCGCTCCCATTGAAAAGTTGTACAACGCGTACGCCCTGTTCGAGGAGCCGTCGGGCGAGAATACAATTGCGAGCGTATGAGCCACGTAATTCACTCCCGCCTTCAACTCCATACGACGCGAGTGTTGCTGCGGATTCTCCTGCGAGATCCATAACGTCAGGAATAGACATTTGCATGCGACCGGCAAGTTCGTAACTTGCTATTCTTCCAGCGAGATCAGCATCTCCTGGATACTGTTCAAGATGGTGGGCATTGAGCCGTTGAATGATTCCACGAGTTTTCGCATCATCTTGTCCGGTGAGTTGATCTGGACGATTAAGGTTTTTTGGAGGACTTGTGGCACTGAAGTCGGTGCCCTGAAATGCTGCTGGCAGAAAACCATTTCCAAAGTTGTTTTTTCCACTACGCGCCAGACCGCGAGGATCATTAATTGCAACAAATGCAGGAAGGTTTTCGTTCTCGGTGCCGAGTGCGTAGGTCGTCCATGCGCCAAAAGATGGAAAGCCTTCCATTGTGAACCCGGTGTTCATGAAGTTCTCACCTTGAGGGTGGGCGCTTGACTCAGTATGGAGGGAGTGAACGAAGCACAGTTCATCTGTCTGTTTAGCCAGGTTAGGGAGAAGGTCAGATACCATCTTGCCGGTCTCTCCGCGCGGCCGGAATTTCCAAAATGGCTTTGCTATGTTTCCAGTTGGTCCTTCAAAGGTGACGTCTGGAATTCCAGGCGGCTTCTGTCCGTGAAACTTTTCAAGTTGTGGCTTGTAGTCAAACGTGTCTACATGGCTGACAGCACCGGGGCAGTAGATAACAAGAACCTGTTTTGCAGGCATTGGGAAGTGAGGTGGCCGAGCTGCATACGGATCATTTGGGTCGATCTGCGGACGAATGGGTACCTTTCCTCCAGCAGTACGGACAGTTTCAGCTAAAAGCCCATCGTCTTGTAACATCTGAAGCAGCGCAAGGCTCGAAGTGGACAGCCCTGCAGTCTTTAGAAACGTGCGGCGATCAAGAAGATGCCGGCCCTGAGGCAAAAGATGTTCCGCGTCATTCATGTTCGGTTACTCCAGAAAAGTAAAAGCATTGGAGTTGAGGATCGCTCGACAGACGAGAAAAAGATCTTCTCTAGAGGTTATATTTTGCACGGCGGCCCTTTCCTGAGCAGTTGGGTGCCGAGCAAGAAGGACTTCGAAACACCGGTCGAGTGCCTCTAATAGATCATGTTCAGAATCTTCCATCGCGCGTTTGGCAATCAGTTCTGACTGCGATATGACAAACGGGCTATTCATCAGATTGAGTGCTTGAAGTGGTGTTGTTGAGACCGGCCGCTTGGCCCGTACCTGGCCACAGTCAGGAAAATCAAAAGCCGTGAACATGCAGTCGTCGACCCGACGCATCCGTTCCTGATAGATCATTCGCCGCCAGGTGTCTTCACCGTAGTTATCCAGGACCTCCCACTGTGCATAACGCTTTTTGATATTGTGGATGCGGTAGCTCGGCCCACCAAGTTCTGGTTTCAGTGAGCCTGACGCAGTAAGGATGGCGTCCCGAATAACCTCGGCCTCGAGACGTCTAGGAGGAAATCGCCAGAGAAGGCTGCTCGTTCCATCTTGAGTTAGAGCTTCTTCGTTGGGTTTGCTCTCCTGAGTAAATGCACGAGAGGAGACAAGCAGCCGGAGAATATGCTTGACGGACCATGGCTTGGCTGGGCGATCGCTGGCCACCAGCACTGGTTCAGCGAACTCTGAAGCAAGCCAGTCAAGGAGTTCTGGGTGTGTTGGTTGGGCACCAGCAAATCCAAAGTCACCGGTGGTTGTGACAATCCCTTGTCCAAAAACATGATGCCACATGCGATTGACCATGACCCGCGATGGGAGCGGGTTTGTAGAATCTGTTAACCAGTCAGCAAAAGCTTTTCTTCGTGCCTGGCCAGATGCATTGCTGTCAAGTTTTAAGTCACCAACAAGTACAAGGGGAGCTGCTGGCGGAACCTCATCTCGAGGGTTTTCGGGACTCCCACGGTGGAAGACATGTGTTGGCCCGGGTGTTTTGAATCTTCCAACAAAGCTTGGCCGAGGACCTTCCGTATTGAATTGAGCAATCAGGCGCTGCAGCTTCTGCAATGCATCGGATCGAAAGGGGAACGTTTTGTTGAGTAGCGAGTTGCTTTGAGAGTCGGCAACCTGTTGCCATTCACCATCAGCAGTCTGGATCTCAATACGATACTTTGGAAAGTTAAATGGCTTTAAGTCTGTCAGATAGTCAGTATCAAAGAAGTTTTCTCTATTATTGCTCAAACGAATACGATCAATTTCAGTTGGCTTCGTGAACCGAAATTCCAGCCAAGGATTTTCTTTTTTACCCTCTGGCACACGTGCAGCCCACCGCTCAGTCCCATATTCACCGTCATTGATTTTCCAGAGTTCATTCCGAAGAACTTCCATGCCGGGTGCTGCGGTTACAATTGCACCACTTTCGGAACTGGCGACATTTTCTTCAAGGTTGTGAAGGCCGAAAATCTCAAGCTCATCAAGACCAACATATCGACTGAGAAAAGTAATTCGAACTGCGTTTGTCGTTGTACTTGGGAAATGAATTTCACCATAGCCAGCCCAGTCTTCTTGCCATGCGCCGGCTTCTCGCAGTCGGTATCGCTGCTTTGCAATGTCTTTGTAGAGCTGCTGAGCCACCTTGCGGCGAGGATGGTGCTCATCAAGTTCTGGGTAGCGGCTGCCAAATTCAACATCTTGGAATACCGCAGAAAGCGAGTAATAGTCCCGGATCGTAATCGGATCAAATTTGTGGTTATGGCAGCGAGCGCAGCCAATTGTTACACCGAGCGCGGAAGCACCAACAGTCTGAAGAATTTCATCCATCCGATCCGCTCTTGCTTGTCGACGAGCGGACGGTTCCTGTCCAACGGTTGCAACAGGAACATGCGGACCAGAAACGAGATATCCGGTAGCGTCGCCTTGACCTATGACGTCTCCTGCAATTTGTTCCGTCAGAAATTCGTTGTAGGGTTTGTCTTTGTTGAAGGCTCTGATGACGTAGTCACGGTATATCCAAGCGTTCTTGCGATACATGTTGCTTTCAGAACCGTTGGTCTCAGCCCAGCGGATCACATCAAGCCAG
>DONH01000445.1:0-439 GCA_003509235.1 Planctomycetaceae bacterium | reverse complement strand
CCAGCGGATCACATCAAGCCAGTGTTGCGCCCAGCGTTCACCAAAATGTGGTGACGCAAGAAGTTGCTCTACAAGACTGATGTACGCACTGTCTGCATCTGTTTCACATGCTTGTTCAAAATGATGGACCGCCTCGGGTGTCGGTGGAAGGCCGGTAAGCACGATTGAAGCACGCCGAATCAGGGTTGCTGGGCTCGCTGTCTTTGAAAAATGAAGCGACTTCTTGCGGAGTTTCTTCAGGAGGAACGCATCGACTGGATTTTGCTCGTGCTCATCGGGTACGGAAGGACGAACAACTGGCTGAAACGACCAGGGCATCTCATCTGCAGTAAAGGCGACCTCATCATTCATTTGTCCAGGCCATTCAGCACCTTCAGCAATCCACTGTCGTAACAAATCGATTTGCTGTTGGGGAAGTTTGTCTTCGTCAGGTGGCATC
>DONH01000323.1 GCA_003509235.1 Planctomycetaceae bacterium | reverse complement strand
CCATATATTCAGCCGTCTGTGAAAAGTGACGAATCTTGCTGTCAAAAGCGCTGAATAAAAAAATCGCTACGAGCATAAAGCGTGCCAATAGAGACACGCATCCCTGAACAAAATTGGCAACCTGTTCCATGATGTAACCGTTTCTGCCTTTATCTCGCAGTCCATATTCCAAACCAGAGAACGTATAAAAGATACTCGCGTTCACTTCTTTCCACCGCAAGACCGGATAGCCCGTTAAAATTGGCAATCTTGAGAAACAAGGTAGCTGAATGACCGTCTTCGCCATTCAGCCCGACAATCAGTCGTTAGTCAGTCCAAAGCCGGTTGCTGACACGTCACGCAGTGAACTGCTCCCCGTCCACGAATTAATTCGAGGGCTGAAAATGGAACTACTTCTCGATCTGGAAAGAAGCGTTGGATTGTCGCTATCGCGACTGCATCTAGATCGTGACCAAAGGTTGGAACAATGACACCACCATTCACAATGAAAAAATTGAGATAGCTGGCCGGAAGCTGCACATCATCAAAAAAAACACGTGGTGGCAAATCGATGGGCACAACGTCGAGCAATCGTCCACGCGCATCCCTAAGGCTTTTCAATAATGCAAAATTTGCCTCGAGTGATTCATGATTGGAATCGCTCCTGTCAGGCTGGCGAGCCGCAACAATACACCCCGGTGCAACAAAACGAGCCAACTGATCAATATGACCATCCGTATCATCACCAACGAGATCTCCGTTTACCCAAAGAATCGTATCGACACCTAAGGAATACCGGAGGACTGCAGTTAGATCGTCGCGACTATACCCTAGGTTTCTTTGTGGATCATCGACGCAACGATGATTTACCAAAAGTGTCCCTTCACCATCTGTTTCAATCGCACCACCCTCAAGAACTATTCCAGCCTCTACGACTTGAAGACCAAGATAACCTGCGATTTTTCTGGCGACAGCAGCATCGGCATCCCAAGAAGGATATTTCCCACCCCAGGCGTTGAATCCAAAGTTCGCGATACCCAATTCTGCACGAACACTCTTCGACTTCAGAAAAACTGGTCCCGTATCTCGTAGCCATGAGTCATCCGTCGGAATTTCAATGAAAGCGACTTGGTCAATACCTTCAAGCAATGACGAGGCGTGACGAAGCACATCCTCACTACCAATGACACGCACCGGTTCATAACAAGTAAGAAGCCTGACAAGCTTGGCAAAAGCCAGTGGCACTTCATCGAAATCACCAAGAAAAGTGGCTCGTCGATGAGGCCAGGCAAGCCATGTTGCAGCATGTGGCTCCCATTCGGCAGGAAACCGAAAGCCGGTCGTTGGTGAAGATAATCCTTCAACCTTCATTCCATCGAACTCCGTAATCAATCTGCAAATATTTGAACAGCAAAGAGAATTTCTTTGGGCTCCATTCAAACCAATCCAACACGTGATGTGAACACAAGCCAAACAGTACGATTCAAAACACAGATACACGTTGCAGCCGTTCTGTATTCATTTTCGCGCTACGTAGCGTCTTGGGATTTCAGCTAGGAACAACCTGGTTCAGCTTGGCCGCTGGGACTGGGTACTGTTCTGCAAGTTCGGACACTTCTCTACGAGTTGACTCGATCACCTGTGAGTCTTCCGGTGATTTGAGAACTTGAAGAATCCAAGCTGCCACCTGCTCCATCTCGTCAGCCCCCATGCCTCGTGTTGTAAGGGCGGGCGTGCCTAATCGAATTCCTGACGGATCAACAGGCTTTCGCTCATCATATGGAATCATATTTTTATTGCAGGTGATCCCACAGCGATCCAATGCCTCTTCAGCTAATTTCCCACCAAGACCGAGCGGCGTGACATCAACCAGCATGAGATGGTTATCTGTACCACCGCTCACCAGCTTCACACCACCGGCCGCAAGCGACTGAGCAAGTGTCCGAGCATTAGCAATGACCTGCTCCGCATATTTTTTGAAATCTGGTGTGAGCGCCTCTGCAAAGGCAATTGCTTTTCCCGCAACAACATGCATCAATGGACCCCCTTGAGTTCCTGGGAACACAGATCGGTCAAGATCTTTTGCATGTTCGGCTCGGCACATGGCAATTCCGCCGCGTGGTCCTCTCAATGTCTTATGTGTTGTGCTTGTCACAAAGTCTGCATGAGGCACCGGACTGTTGTGAACACCGGCAGCAACGAGGCCTGCATAGTGTGCCATATCAACCAATAATTTTGCTCCAACTTCATTGGCTATCTCTGCAAAACGTTCGTGCGGAATTTCCCTCGGATATGCGCTTGCTCCAGCAACTATCAACTTTGGCTTATGTTCGCGGGCAAGTCGAACGATCTGATCAAAATCAAGAAGATGATCATCCTGCCGAACACCGTAGTGAACAAAACGATACAAGATGCCTGAGCTATTCAGTCGCATTCCATGAGTAAGGTGGCCACCATGCGCCAAGTCGAACGCGAGCACTGTATCGCCTGGCTTGATAGCTGCGAGGTAGACCGCTGAGTTTGCTTGGCTTCCAGAGTGTGGCTGCACATTTACGTGCTCAGCGCCGAAAAGTTGCTTGGCCCTGTTGCGCGCGAGGTCTTCGACCGTGTCAACAAATTCACAACCGCCATAATATCTTTTGCCGGGATACCCTTCGGCATACTTATTGGTCAAGACGCTCCCGACTGCCTGCATAACTGCTGGGCTCGTAAAGTTTTCACTTGCAATCATTTCGAGGCCTTCTGCTTGCCGAGTTTGCTCCGCAGCGATTGATGACCAAATTGCCGGATCTTCTAATTCAACAAAGTTCACAGATCACCTCTCGGTTATGTATTAGCTTCAGAAACAGTGCGTCAGACTCCATTTAAAACAATCTTAGACTATTGTGTGAGCGGAATGGCAGGGCGTCAACGAATGAAAATGAATCCGGGGAGCAGAAGCGGCTCTGGCATGAATGTAATCACCGGAATGACAAATGAGCCGAGGCCGAGAATTGTTCTCGCAGTGCCCAAAGGCTTCGGCTCATTTCGAATAGGCGGATGATCGACACCCATAAACGCGATTAAAACAATCATCAAAACCCAATGATCTGCTCCAGTAAGAATAATAGCGGTTATTGCTCCAAGGAGGACACTTCGGGCCACCCAGCACGAACGCCTTCCGAAAAGAGCGTGGCAAATGTGCCCACCATCGAGTTGGCTGAGGGGAATCATATTCAGTCCAGTTACCAGAAAACCTACCCATCCAGCCATTAAAAATGCATTCGGGGCAAGCACCTGGCCGATTGGTAGATCTGGTCGAACAAGTTGCAAAAGCCATGTTGCAAGCAACGGCATCGAAAACAGACTGGTATCTGCCGGTTGAGCAAGCAGTAGCCCTACTGCAAAAAGGGGAACCGCGACAAAAAGACCAGCGAGCGGTCCAGCTAAGGCGATATCAAACAATTGTCTTCTGTCTGCCCGAGATCCCTCCATACCGATTACGGCGCCGAGTGTCCCAGTCAGCATCACCGGTAAAGGTAAAAAAAATGGGAGTGTTGCAGGAATTCGATGGCGCCACGCTGCAACAAAGTGACCTGCTTCATGTGCCATCAAAATTGCCATGACTGAAACCATATAAGTCAGGCCTCGGAACCAATGCATTGTCAGATCATTCGTAAAGCCACTATAAAGACCAAGAACTACTGGTCGCCAACCGACCGTCCCAGCCGCAAACGTTGTGAGGCAGGTTCCCAGAAAGAGGTACATCTGTAATCGAATGCGTGCCGATTGTGGCTGAGCACGATTGAGCCCCTCCGCCTGGTGATTCTCGTTTGATGACAACACCACCGGCAGCCGGGAAGTCTCAGCCGCAGTGGAAAAATCAAGTGTTTTGACAGGGTCTTCTCTCATGGAACACTAGAATAGCCCTTGAGGAAGAAATTTGACTGCTACACTTTTAATTCTCTGAAAAACTAGGTGCATAGTTTTACCTACAATAGGGTGTGATCCATCTTCTCGGAAAGCGAAAACCATCTGTGCCATGAGTGATACAGCCCCAAATACAATTGAATCTGCTGGTATTCGACGACAATTTGCTGGCATCGACCTTCAGGAGTTGGCAAAAAGACACGGAACCCCGCTCTACGCATACGATGCGTCCGTAATCCAGCAGCGATGTGCTGATCTGAGTGATTGGGACACAGTTCGTTTTGCACAAAAAGCGTGTTCAAACATTGCAGTCCTTGACCTTGTGCGGCGCGAAGGTGTGCTAGTAGATGCTGTAAGCCATGGTGAAATCGCAAGGGCCATCGCTGCGGGCTATCCAACAAAAAGCTCACCAGAAGACCAAGACGATCTACCCGCGGCAGATCCAATTGTTTACACGGCAGACATTTTTGATCATGAAAGCCTCGACGCTGTCGTACAACATGGCATTCATGTCAATTGCGGTTCCGCGGACATGCTTGAGCAACTGGCACAACGCGTGCCAGGTGCAAACGTGACACTTCGAGTGAATCCTGGATTTGGACATGGTCACAGCCAAAAGACCAATACCGGAGGAGAAGGCTCCAAGCATGGCATCTGGCATGAAGCGATACCAGATGTTCTTCAACGTGCGGAGTGGGCAGGACTCGCCGTAACTGGTCTTCATATGCATATTGGCAGCGGTGCCGATTTGAACCATCTCGCTACGGTTGCAGCCTCTCTTGAGAAGACAGCACGCGATATTGGCCGTTCACTTACAATGATAAGTGCAGGTGGAGGACTTCCGGTTCCTTATCAGGAAGGTGAACACCGAGCTGACCTGTCGGAATACTTTAAGCTGTGGGATACCACCAGGAAGCGTCTCGAGGATTCTTTTGGTCATCGAATTAGACTCGAAATCGAGCCCGGTCGGTACCTGACTGCTGAGGCCGGCATTCTGGTCACCGAAGTAAGAGCGGTAAAGCGACAAGGTTCAAAAAAGTATCTCTTGGTTGACGCAGGCTTCCATACTCTTGCCCGACCTGTATTGTATGGCTCGTATCACCCAATGAGTCTCTGCCCAACATCGACGACACCTCCACACGAGCTTGAAGCAGTCGCAATCGGTGGACCACTTTGTGAATCTGGCGACATCTTCACTCAGGAAGAGGGTGGTTTCGTATCGACTCGTGACCTCCCCCCTACCCGTGTTGGTGACCTTCTTGTCATTGAGGTTGCTGGTGCCTATGGATTCGTCATGGCCAGCAATTACAACTCAAAACCTTTTCCTGCCGAAGTCCTCATCGACGGCGGCACATCGCGACTTGTTCGTGCGCGACAAACTGCAGAAGAGTTGTTCGCCGGCGAGTCTATTCCTCAGGAATGAATTCCACACAGATGTCGAATACCCCGTGCTTGTATCTATTTTTTAAGATGAAAGCGAAGCCATGTGGGATTCTGGTCTTTTTCCAACACATACCTTTGCGAAATCAGACAAAAACCAGTATTTTCCACGTTTCCGGCCGGATCGATCCTGCACCCGAGTAATTCGATTTGGTCGGAGGAATTTTCACGGCTACACTATGTAGGGTGTAGAAAGCTTCACGTAACTTCCGATAGCAATTCTTATGGCAAAAAAAGCAGTCAGAAAAAAAATTCCCAAAGAATTGGCAATAATTCAAGCAGATAATTGCACCGGGTGCGAAAGCTGCTTAGAGGTTTGTCCTGTTGATTGCATATTTCAGATCAAGCAGGGTGTTACTCAATGGTGTGAAATAGATTTAGAAAGATGCATCGGATGTGAACAATGCATTCATATTCCCGGCAAACAAGGCAGAATGTACGACGTAAAAGTTTGCCCTTGGGATGCCATTGAGATGGTTCCAACGGAAGAAATAGCGGTAGCACAAGCTGATATGGGTGGCCCTCCTGCGTACATAGAGGAAAATTGGGACCGCCTAGTCGACACGGCGCAACATTTGGCTGAACTCAAAGCAGCGAAATAGGTCTTCTCGAACCGTAACTCAAGCATTTGTCTAATTCGAACTTTGCGTCTTCCTATCGGAACTGTATAGTGTACATAAATACACTATCAGCCACTAGGTCG
>DONH01000457.1 GCA_003509235.1 Planctomycetaceae bacterium | reverse complement strand
GAAGCTCGATGCACCCATCGACATTTTTCGGACTAGCCATTTCAGGCTGTTCATTTCCAGACTGAGACAGCGTCTCCTCATGGTGTAACCCGCTCGACCCCTTCTGCATGGGAAAAGAAGGGCGTAAGTCTTGATCGCCACCTATTGCCCCAGCCACTTCGAGGCCTGCCTGTAGCGAGGCGAGACGATATGCTGGCGATGGTGCTGAACCAGGCTGCCGGAAACGTATATCTGCAGCAAGTACACTTCTATCCCGATCACCAATGATACGTCTCGCAAGCCGGGACAACACTCGATCTGGGCCACACTCAACAAAAAGCGTCACTCCATCTCTTATTAAGCGTTCAATTTGATCAACGAATCGAACGGGTTGAGCGAGCTGTTCACTAAGCAACGCTCGAATATTCTCCGGCTCAGCAACGTATTGATTATTAACACCACTTAGCAGGGGAATACGGGGTGGGTCGATGTGCACTGGGACGAGTGACCTTTTAAATGGCTTCTGTGCTGGCTTCATCAGCGGAGTATGAAAAGGCCTTGGCACATCTAAGATCGTTGTTCGAATTCCTTCCGATTGAACAAACTCAACGAACCGTTTGAGCGATTGATCTCGTCCTCCAACAACGGTTTGTTGAGGAGAATTACAGTTTGCAACGAAAACTTCTTCAGGGCAGGAATCACATGCAGCAGCAACAACATCTTCGCCTGCTGCACACGACACCAGTCTCCCCTCAATAGGTGCCTCTTCTATTGACGCGCACCGGTACATTGTCGCCCGAACGACATCCTCAAATCGAAAAGCTCCTGCAGCATAAAGTGCGGCAAATTCCCCATAGCTGTGCCCCGTAAGACGATCTGGCTCAAGACCCATGCCTCGAATAATCTGAAAGACCAGTGCATCTGCTAACAACATTGACAACTGCGTTCGAAAAACATCCTTCCCCAACATGTTGTCATGGTTATCAATAATGCTTTCAAAGGTCGAATGGCCCATCTGCAACAAAGATTCATTCATCTGCTCTTTCAGCAGACTCGCCTGAGGACAGGCTGCGACAATATCTCGCACCATGCCCGGATACTGTGAACCCTGTCCTGGAAAAAGGCAGGCAACAACTGGTCTTTCCTGCTCAACATGTCCAACAGCAATTCCCTGGGTTTCCCAAAGTGACCTTGCTTCTCTGTTGTCAAATTGGTTGACAACAAGACCAGCTTTGCGGGATAACTCTTCCGGTGTTGCCGCAACAATGGCGAGCCGAAAACCCATTTCGTGAAAATGTTTAGGCGTCACAAAGGATGATTCCGGTTCCTCAATACATCCTTTAACAGCAGAAAGAAGATCACCTTGAGTAGGGCCAGAAAAACGAATGATGCGGGGCGTCGACTCACTTACCTTTGTGGAATGACCAGACCGCCGAGGCACATCAACTGGTTTGCCACGTTCTAAAAGAACGTGGCACGCTGTGTCACAATGCACTGCGGTAACCCCAGCCAGAAGCCTTCCGTCATCATTCGGGTGAACTGATACTGCGCCATCTTCCTGAGATGCCCCGATCTTATCATTTGCGGGCATTCGAAGTTCCTGCTCATCTAATTCAAATGTCGTCTTGGCAATCGAAAGACCTGCAGATGCACCTGCGGCATGTCCAATTTGTGCGGCAATAGCACCAACAGGAACATGCTCTCCGTACACGTTTTGAATTGCATCAAGTTCTGCCATATCGTCGGCTGGCACTCCAGCCGCCGCTGCTTCAACAAAACTAACAGTACCTGGAGATATACGTGCGTCTTCTGCTGCTCGACGCATTGCTCTTTGTATTCCAGCACTCTTGTCGTCATGACGTGACACACCAATACCTCGCACGATCCCATGTATCCGATCGTTCTCTCGCAAAGCATCCGACAGTCGCTTCAAGACAAAGACCGCAACCCCCTCAGCTGGCATAAGTCCGTCACTCGATTGATCAAATGGACGAGGCTTTCCGGAGCGAGAAAGTGTGCCCGACAAAGATAGTATTTCGTAGGTTGCCAATGACAGACTTCGCTGACCAGCTGCACATATCATGGCATCGGCACGACCTGTCAGTAGGAAATTCCTACACACATCAAGAGCAGATACAGCTGAGGCTGCACCGCCATCGATTGCTGTTGCGCCGCCCATCAGATCAAATGTTTTTGTAATACGTGAGGCAAGTGAGCTGCTTGTGAAACTGCCCGTCTCATCAACGATTGCTGGAAGACGAGAAACCACAAGGTCACAAAACTTTTCACAGATAGATTTGATCGCATCTCTACCAACACCACGAGATTGGAGTTCTCGCTGCAGAGCCACTTCGAAATAAGGCAATCGCATGCCAACTTGAAGCGACGAGGCAAAATCTCCACCAAATACAGTGCCAACTATCACGCCAGTGCGAGCACGAGGCATTGGTTTTTCAGGATATCCGGCGTCTTGAAGCGCTTGCGAAACTGTTTCGAGCAGCATGAACTGAAGTGGATCAGCAGCTGCGATTTGCTTTGGAGGAATCTTGTGCGTCCGCCAGTCATAAGAAAATCCTTCGATGAATCCGCCACGACTTTGCACTGTCTTCCAATTGCAAGCGGAGGTGTCATACGCAGCATCAACATTCCAACGATCTGACGGAACCTTCGAAAAATCATAGTTCCATGCCGCTAGCTTGCCCCACATCTGATGAGCGGATAAATGTCCGGGAGCAAGCACAGACCGACCTACAATTGCAACATCATCGTCTGCCGCCACTTTAGAAAATGCTTTTGAATCAACTGGCCGAATCACCTCTGGTTGTAACGACTCGATGTCCTTTAGAAATTCCTCGATTACCACATGTGCATTGAGACCACCAATACCAAATGAATTAACTGCCGCCCGACGAGCCAGTCCGTTTTGCCTCGGCCACACACGCTTTTGACTCGGTACAACAAATGGTGTGCCTTGCCAATCGACTGCCGGATTCAACTCTTCAACGCCAGGGACTGGAGGAATAGTGCCATGCTTCATGCACAGCACTGACTTTACCAAGCCAGCAAGACCTGCCGTCTCAAGAGTGTGTCCTATGTTTGCCTTGACGCTACCGATTGGGATCGTGACATCCTGATCAATATGATTTTTCAATGCTTTCGCAAGAGCATTGACTTCCGTAGCATCACCGACACTCGTGCTCGTAGCGTGAGCTTCGATATAACCAAGGCGAGCAGGATCAAGCAGATCTGCATGTGCCCGCTCGATGGCTGCAATTTGTCCTTCTTGTCGCGGCGCCCATAAACTTTTCCCACGACCATCACTGGAAACTCCAATCCCTCGGATAACAGCCTGGATCGTGTTGCCATCCTCAATTGCTTTGCGGAGTGTTTTCACAAGCACAACAACATAGCCCTCAGCAGTCACAAGCCCATCTGCTGAGGCATCAAATGGTCGAGAGCCAGTAGCACTCACCGACTGTGCCTTGGAAAATAAAACAAGACTGTCGAATCGACAGTGAGAACTCCCTCCAACAACCGCAATATCCGTACGGCCCAGCGCGAGGTCGTCAGCCGCAGCAGAGAGCGCAAAGAGCGATGAAGAACACGCTGCATTAAGTGCAACACACGGACCATCCAAGCCGAAAGCGCGGGCAACTGTTGCACTACACCGCTGCGCGTCCGCTGCCGGTCCCCCAGTAGTTGTCCGACGAGGCAGCCGCTCTCTTTCAACTGTGACAGCAGCTTTGATGCATTCATCAGCATGCTCACCAGTGGCCTGCCTAAATTCATCTACCTCATTCAACAACGAGGCGGCATCTGCGAGCATTGTCCCATACATGATGTCACCAGAGAGACCTGTTCCTCTGGTGTGACCAACATAGACACCGGCTCGAGAACCAGAAATTGTGAGCGGGTCGAGGCCGGCCTGAATGAAAGCCGTCGCAGCAACATCACAAAGTTCAAGATGAGCAGCATCACAATCTTCTGACTGCTCTTTTGTCAGAAGCCATTTATTATGCAACTGCTTTCGGGGCGAGACAATTCCTCCAATTGACGAATATGTCTTTCCTCGAACACCTTTTTCTTCATTGAAGAAAAGCTTTTTATCGAGCCTTTCTTCTGGCAATTCTGATATTGCCGAGCGTCCATTCACTATCAGATCCCAGAATTCATCAAGACTATCGGCACCAGGAAGGCGCACGGCCATCCCAACGATGGCCAATGGCTCACCGTGCTCAGAGCGACAATGTTCTTTATTTACGTCATTCATTTTGAAATCTGCGGCCATAAAAAACGACCACGCAAAAAGCTATTCTGCTGTCTCTGCGACTAAAAAATCGAGGACATGTTTCAAGGTTGGGAACTCATCCAGAGAAAGATCTGCTCGCGGTGGAATCGAAAAGTATTCACCAATCTCACCGAACAGCTGTGCTTTCTTGATACTGTCAATTCCGAGATCTGCCTCTAAATCAGCATCAAGCTCAACGATCTCGGGCGGATATCCCGTTTGCTCCACAACAAAATTCGTCAGGAAAGACGACAACTCTGCGACAGAATGTTTGACTGATTGCTGTGATGGACTTATGGCTTCTACTACACCATTTGTGGCGGATGAAAGAATTTCTCTCGCCGGCGAGTCTGGAAACAATCCTGCACTGCCTGCCTGCCGATTATTCATGTCGACTTGGTAATCACTGGAACCGCCTTGCGATGAACATGTGGCATCAATCAAAAAATCAAGTACATGCTGAAGCGTCGGAAATTCATCCAACGACAAGTCAGCGCGTGGTGGAATTGAGAAATACTCTCCGATTTCACCAAACAGCTGCGCCTTTTTGATACTGTCTATCCCCAAATCTGCTTCCAGATCGGCGTCGAGTTCAACAATATCAGAAGGGTATCCCGTCTGCTCGACAACAAATGTGACAAGAAAGTCAGCTAATTCTTTGTGCGTATACGTTTTCTCTAAAGAAACATGCGAGGAAATATTTTTTTCAAACTGGACTTCTTTTTTTTCCTGCAAACTAGGGTTTCTATTTTGCCCAACAGACGACTGGCTTGACTCACTCGAACCGGCTTGCATTTCGTGAAGCACGACTGGCTTGGTTTCTGGAGACGCCTTCGTTTCAATAACAAGAAAGTCAAGAACATGATGGAGCGTTGGAAATTCATCTAGAGAAAGATCTGCTCGCGGTGGAATCGAAAAGTATTCACCAATCTCACCGAACAACTGTGCTTTCTTGATACTGTCAAT
>DONH01000211.1:1628-2609 GCA_003509235.1 Planctomycetaceae bacterium | reverse complement strand
ATCTCTCATGAGTATTTCACGCAAAATTCAGAGAATACTCTTTTGATATACTATTATTACTGTCAAGCTGAACAGAGACCTCTGATTCGCATGAACAAAACCACAAGATCCTTGATCTCGATCAACGCGATTTAAGACAAAATCAATCACACACGGCTTATGAAGATCAATTGAGTTTGCTTTTTGCTTGTCATGGAAACCATCCTTCTAGAATCGATCCTGCCAAGTGAAAACACACTTGATCAAACAAGCACTGTCATCCCCTCAGCAAACTTAAATCAAATCCTTAACAATATACCAACAGACAACCTGGCTCATCCAGTTGATCTCTCTTTTTCAGACAGAGATGGCAATTTTTCAACAAATAGGGGAGCATTGAGAGAAGTCACTACTGATGTTCATCGTTTTTTTAATACTAAAACAGGTGTCCACTTCTATACACCTTCAAAATCCGAAACAAACAATATCATCGCGAATCCCGACTGGAACTACAACTATGAGGGAGTTGCCTATGAAGCACTCTCTGAAGGCGGCACCGAGCTTTATCGTTTCTATAACGCCAAAAAGGGATATCACTTTCTTACCGCCAGCACAGAAGAAGCGAACAGCATCATCGATAACAGCATCGGTGAAGAATTTGATCTCTTGACAGGTCAAGGTGTCACCGCAAGTGACATTGGATGGGGATACACCTATGAGGGTCGTAGCTTCCGGGTGTCTACAGAAAGCACCAAAGAAACCTCTACCGAAGTTCACCGCTTCTGGAACAGCAAAAAAGGCGTTCACTTCTACTCCTCAAACCTTGAAGAAGTGAAAAGCGTCATCAGTGAAAGCTCAGGCATTGAATATGCCAACGATCTTGATGCAGCTCTCAATGCACCGTTGATAGCAGATGGTTGGGGGTATCTCTACGAAGGCATTGCCTGGTATGCCACAAGCGATAGCTCGGACTCAGTGAATGAAAATGATCCGATCATCAAT
>DONH01000211.1:0-1301 GCA_003509235.1 Planctomycetaceae bacterium | reverse complement strand
TCAATAGTGCTGACAAAATTACTGGTATTTCAAACAGATCTATTCTTGATAACATTAATGGCTTTTTAAGTGACGACCTCTTTAGTCACCAGGAACTCAAAACACTTTTAATCGACGTTGCAAACGGAGGCGTAACATCTTCAGAATTCAATGATCTAAGTTTAATCAAAACAAATCTGAAAAAATTTCTTTCAACAAAAGAGAAATCATATCAAAGTTATATCTTTGATGCAGTAGTAAGCGGCAACACCGCGAATCAATGGTGGACTGGAGGTGAGTCAAATCGTTTCAAACTTGGAAATCTTTACGAAGGCTCAACTGAAAGACATCTTAATTTGCTGATTGATAAGTGGTACGGCGGTCTCGACCGACCTACAAACTTTGTGCAAGGCGACACTGCGGCAGACTTAGGCAGTTTGAATTTTGATTATTATGAAATGGTTGGAGATTTATTTATTGACGGAATAAGCGCATCCGATATCAGACAAGGACAAGCCGGAACATGCTATGTGCTGGCAGCAGCTTGCTCATATGCAAACTCAGACTCAAACACCATTGCCGAGATGTTCAGAGACAACAAAGACGGAACATACGGAGTTCGTTTTTACGACAACAGCCTCAATGAACTATGGGTAACTGTCGATTCATACGTTCCAAGTACAGATGGTTACAGCACTGCTCTCGCAGGCAATTCTTCTTGGAGTCTTACCGGTGAGAAATGGGTTGCATTGATGGAGAAAGGTTATGCGCAGGCGAATGAGACTGGTGCTTTTTCAAGAGGTGATGACAGCAGGAAAAACAGCTTTTCAGCTATAGAAGGTGGCTTGATGGATGCACTGACACACCTTTCAGGCGAAATAAGCAATACTGTGTCTTTCTACTACTCAGGAACTGGTTCTTCAGGAGTTGGGCTGAATGACTGGACTAGCGCTTGGGGTAACCAAAATTACTGGAACACGTTCGAAACCAGGGTTGTTGGTGCACTGAACAGCAATAAAGCTCTTTGGCTGGGATCATTTGGTAATACTTGGGCTATGAATGGCAGCAGAGAATTAGTAGCTGGACATGCTTTTGCCATCACTAACTACAACGAAAGCACAGGCTTATTCACCGTCATGAATCCCTGGGGCTCCACCAGCAGTCGTTACTACAATCACACCTTCACCATCAGCTGGGAAGATCTTTCTTCAGTAAACGCTATCGTAAGCTGGTCTTAAACTACGGAACCAATCTTATCAATTGTCGAAGACAAAACAGCATTCCTCAAAGACTTTCATAAATCAATTGAACTTTTTTTGATT
>DONH01000375.1 GCA_003509235.1 Planctomycetaceae bacterium | reverse complement strand
AATTTTTCCTGGCAGTGGATTGCGGGAACGTTCTCAAGCAAGCCATATATTTTCAACCGCGAGAATTTGGAGCGTTTTACTGCTGGGATTTATTGTGAAACGTGCCCTGCTTTCGGGCATTGTGATTTTGAAGGGACATATGAACAGCTTAATGAAAAGTTGTTTATGAATGATTCTGATGAGCGAAAAGTGAGACTCACGATACCGCCAGTAGTGTCTTGGCGCTCTTCAGATATCCCTGGTAAATCGCTTGTATGGATGACTCTTGATTCACTTTCGGCTTGTTCTCCTGCCAAACTTTACTTTCCGGAGTCACCGGCAATTTTTGTATTTGACCAGCACTGGCTATCTGATGAACGTCCCTCCTTTAAGCGTATAGCGTTTATTTGTGAGTGTTTAGCAGATCTTCCGGATGTGGAAATATGGTTTGGAGATACTGCTACGGTTTTGCAGGAGAGGGCTCGCGCGAATAATATGGATGCTATCAGTGTGGCGAACACATCTTGTCCTACCGTGCGTCACGTTGCTGACAGGCTGTCCAACACAACGCCAGTTGTTCCTTTTGATTGGCCGTCTTTTTGTGACGCCAGTAAAGTAAAGGATCTCGGTCGATTTTCGAGGTATTGGAACAAAGTTTCGAAGACGGCCTTGAGGCCCACGTTCACTGATAATCGGTTCTAAAGCACGCCGAGCGATTCGACCCACTGGCAGAGCTTAAATGCTCTTTCAGTTTCATCTCTTAACGCTATCTCGCCGACAGGGAGACCGGCTTGGCGAAGTCGTTTCAGAGTTTTTTGATACTGCTGGGTTCCTTTCTCTTTGTTTTTTTCCGTGGCCGTAGTGCCAAAGAGCACCCAACGGAAACGATCTGGTGAGGCTTCGCGGATCCGTGTTCGGCGAGGTATGTCAGCATCGATCAGGCAGACCCCACGAGCTATTGTGTCGAATCGATTTGCTCCCAGCCAAGCGAATGTCCCTCCTGCCTTTGAGCCGGCAAAGGCAATTCTGGTTGGATCGATTTCGCAGCGTTGTGCTAATGCACCAATTGTCTTTCCGACCCTCTCCAGATCTGCTTGCCGCCAACTGCCGGAATCTGAAGATGGTATTAAAACTAGGGCAACTCGATATCGGGCAACTGCCTCCCGCCAGTTCGATGTCCAGACGGTCACAGCTTTTTCTGAGAGCATCCCAGACGGCTCGTCAAAAAACACGAGAACACCAGCCGGCGGGCCATCCTGCCGTTCCGGAATAAGTGCCCACGAAGGTTCCGCTACTTCCGGGATTTCAAGCTTCACGATTGCAGGTGGTGGGGTGTTCTTATTGGTTGTGTCGAATTCAGGAATATCATTTGGAAGTTTTTCAGGGAAAGGTGCGGTTGTGACTCGGACCTTCCGGGACGTTTTTGAGTTGTGAATCTTGAGGATAATATCAGTATTGGTTGTGAGTCCACCGAGGAGACCGGCTAATTGGTTCGATGATGTGATTGATCGAAGAGGAAGATCGTCTTCATTAGTTTGTGAAACTATTGCGGCGCCAGTAATCACGTCTTCAGAATGGATGCCAGCTTTCTCTGCCGGACCGTTCGGCCATGTCCATTTGACAGCGACGCCCTCCTCGATGCTTTTTACATTTCTCTTCGACGGCTGATGCACTGGGGCAATGCCAAGCATTGACCGCTTCCACGGTGGTAGTTTGCCAGTGAGAACAACACGGATTGATAGTGGTACTTTTTTCTCGGGACGTTGAACGGTGATTTCGAGAGTATCGCCTGCCAATTTAGGTGTGAGTGCATGTCGTACATCTGCAATGCGTTGTATCGACTGATCATTTATTTGAGTAATGAGATCACCGCTTTTGAGGCCCGATTTGGCGGCTGGTGAACCAGTTCGGACTATTTCTATAATAGGGCGTCCATTGATAGGGTCCGTTGTCGAGTAGCCAATTCCCAATAGCCCAGGCTTGAGTGTCTCCCCTTTCTTGAGTCGAGGAATGAGCGGAATAATGTCGTGCATAGGTACGGCGAACCCGACACCCGAGTCATACAGTTCGGTTCCCGTAGACATGCCTGCAGTCTCTGCAGGAAGTGGTGCAATGATGCCAAAAACCTTTCCCTCAATGTTGAGCAAAGGCCCGCCGTAATTCACGGGCGATATTGCCGCATCGGTTTGAATGGCTCTGCCCCAGCATCGTCCTACCGCAGAAACAATACCTATAGCCACGTTCGGCTCATAGAGATCCCATACTCGGCCGACAGCAAGTGCCCATTCACCGGGACGCACATTTTTTCGAGGAACAAATTCAGCTTCAGTGAGTGGCTCTTTGGGATCACACTTCAGAAGAACAAGGCGGCGATTGAGGTCTCGTCCAGTGACTCGCCCCACCAGTCGTTTAGGCGACTGCTTTGAGCTTTCAGTTATTTTTTTCTTTGGTGGTAGTGTGATGACTACTTCTTCAATATCAGAGGGGACGGCAAATTCAGTAGTAAGAATCCAGCCATCGGCTCCAACAACAAGACCGCTCGATGGACCTGCAGTCGGTGTTGCTTTACGCACACCTTGTAGGGTGTCTATAGATAAACCGGTTGGTTCAATTCGGACAACGGAATCAGCAATTCTGTTCAGAGCCTTTTGGAAAGCTTTTTGTTCGGCGAGGACTCGCTCCGACGGTG
>DONH01000069.1 GCA_003509235.1 Planctomycetaceae bacterium | reverse complement strand
GGCTATCCCCTAGGACTCGAAGGAAATGAAATTCCTAAATTGGCTCAAATAATTGCCATGGCTGATGCGTATGATGCCATGACATCATCCCGTCCATATCGACAGGGGATGTCTCAAGAGGTTGTTGTGAATGAAATACAACGGTGTTCTGGAAAACAATGGTCGGATGAACTGGTTTGGGCGTTTATAAAAACGCTTAAATAAGTAACTGAAAATTCTGTGTTCTCGTTTTCATTGCGGCTTTATCAACTGTAAGCTTTCTAGAACAGTTTGGTCGGCGGCAAGCAGGCTCGCCGCCGCCCTAAATGCGGGCTACTTTTTCATATTTTCTTTGTCTATCTGAGGGCTTACCTTCGGTGTCATGCCTTTGCCGCCCTTGCTCATATCATTTTGGGCAAAGCAGGGGCCGAGATGAGCGCAACAGCAGCGACAAACACGAAAAAAAAGGTAGGTCTGTATTTTTATTGAGTCTTTCTCAGGTATGAAATTGACAATACAATCTTCCCTCTCTGCCTCAACATCAGGGCGACCATTAAGGACATGTACGTCATTAACGCAGCTATCATTCGATAGACATGATAAACTTCAGGATTTCTACCACTCAAGCATCCGGAGATTCAATTTATCCGGTAGACTGCTTGGCGCATGTAACCAAACGCAACGCGGCGCGACAATATAAAACAAGGTAAAGCGGACTCACCTCATAGCGCCATGCGACAGTTTATAACCAGCCTCACCGACGAACCACGCAAAGCCTCTGTCCAATTTCTGCTCCTTGACCACAAATCAATTTTATTATATTAAATTAAATGGTTAACAGCTACAGTATATTGTGCTTGGCAAATCGTTTTTGTTCCCAACAAAACTAAAATCATGCCAAGCTAAAAGGATATCAATGCGTGTTTCTAATCGAGGCCTAAAAATAGCTATCGGCGTACTGCTAGGGCTGATAATTCTTTCACTCGTCATTTACTGGAAATCGATTTCAATTTTGTATGGACATATCCAATCCTTGACGGAGGTGTCCGACCACCTGGAGACGGGAGAGGCTTTTCACTCCTCTGTTCATTCAATGCTCATGTTCGCAAAGATGGCTCATGAATCATCAGATCTTTCCGCAGTGCGCAAACAATACAATGTGGAGACAGTACGTTCACAAAATGCATTGAAACAGTTGACCGGGTATACCGAAAAGAAGTCTTCACAGGCTGCGTTTTCGGCCTTGGTGGAGAATACGACCACAATGGCTGCCCTGTATGAACAATTTGCTGATGCTACAAAGTTTCAGATTGAACAGGGATCGCGTGGTCATATGCACAGCGCGAATCAATCCCAAGAGCTATTTGACTCCATTTTTCACCACCTCAAAAGACTCCATAAGCATCATAGGGAACAACGTGAGGAGCTATTGGAAAATACCAAATTGATTTGGCATTCCATCTCCTGGTTTTTGGCCATCCAGATAACAGCCTGTGTTATTTTATCTTCTTTTGTAATCATATATGTAGACAAAGTTGTTCTCAAAAAATTCAACACAACAGAGCGCTTTGCTCTGCATGATCAGCTTACCGGAATGTACAACAGGCATGCCTTATCAACGTTTGTTGATGATATCTCATCAGACGATGAGCTTAACGCAGATTACAGTATAATCCTGCTGGACATTGACCATTTCAAAAATTTCAACGACCAATATGGTCATGATGCTGGCGACGCTATTTTGATCGCCTTGGGTCAAACGATTGAAGAATGCGTCCGGAAGCAGGATAAAGTCATCCGGTATGGAGGAGAAGAGATTCTCGTTTTACTGCCAAGAACGGATAAGAGCGGCGCAGTACGTGTTGCGGAAGGTGTACGTAAAGCAATCTCGGAAAATCGCTATCAGCTTTCTCCCGGAGTTGCGGCTCCGCAAGTGACCATAAGTGCTGGCGTGTCATCGGCAGACGAAGCTGACTCATTTGAATCCATTGTTAAATTGGCTGACCAACGTCTGTATGAGGCAAAACACTTGGGAAGAAATCAGGTTGGCGTTGACACGAAATAAGCCGATTTCGTCTTACCCCTTACTGTACATTTAAAGTCGCTATTGAACTTTAGGCTTTACATATCGTATTTCTTGAGCTTGTTGTTCAACGTCGTCCTGGTTATATTGAGTATTTTTGCAGCTTCACTTTTATTCCATCCTGTTTTTTCCAAAGTGGCAAGGATGGCTTGCTTTTGAACATCTTCCAATGGTTGAGCACCCAGGTTCATTGAGCCGGAGCCTAAGGCAGAATCTCCACAACCACCTTCAAGGATAGATGGAGGCAGGTCCTTATCTGTGACATAGTCACCCATTGAAAGAATGACAGCCCGTTCTATTGCATTCTCAAGTTCTCGAACGTTACCTGGCCACGAGTGCCTCACCAGATTGTCCATGGCAGATGGAGTGAATCCCTTGATCGATTTTCTGTTCTTCTTCACAAAACGCTCCAGAAAGAACTGAGCGAGCAAAGGAACATCATCTCGCCTCTCGCGAAGGGCAGGGATAGTGAGAGTCATGACATGCAGTCGATAATATAAGTCTTCGCGGAACCTGCCGCTCTCCACTTCTTCTTTGAGATCTCTGTTGGTCGCCGTAATAATACGGACGTCTACAGGGAGTGTTTTGTCGCTGCCAAGCCGTTGTATTTCTTTTTCCTGGACAGCCCTAAGCAGTTTTGCTTGTAACTTGATCGGGATTTCTCCGACCTCATCAAGAAAGAGAGTACCCGTATTAGCTTGCATAAACCGTCCGTCACGGCGTTTGTCTGCCCCCGTGAATGCGCCTTTCTCGTGCCCGAAGAGTTCCGCCTCAAGCAGGTTGTCCGTCAGCGCAGCACAGTTGATGGTCACAAGCGGATTGCTCTTTCTGTTGCTATTAAAATGAATAGCCCTTGCGATGAGCTCCTTTCCTGTGCCAGATTCACCAGTGATGAGAATCGTTGCTTCCGTGGGAGCCACAACCTTCACAAGGTCAATCATTTCCAGCATGCCGGGACTCGCCCCGACAATACCCGCCAAAGTCTGTTCTGGAGAAACCGCCTTTCGTAGCGACTTGTTTTCCTTGCTCAATCTTCGATGTTCAAGAGCTCGCTCAAGAGTCATTTGCAATTCATCAAAATTGAGAGGCTTGGTAAGATAGTCGTATGCGCCGAGCTTCATAGCTTCGACG
>DONH01000384.1:6041-6219 GCA_003509235.1 Planctomycetaceae bacterium | reverse complement strand
GAGGACTCTCGGATAGTTGGACGAATCGAAACTATGATCCTGAAGGCCTTTGGGCGTATCAGCCACTTCAGGAAGTTACTGTTCCTGATACCCATGAGAATCCGATTGATAGTTTTCTTCAGGCGGCACTTCCGAAGGGTCTTCAAGTTGCGTTGCCTGCTTCTCGTCGTGATCTTAT
>DONH01000384.1:5445-5691 GCA_003509235.1 Planctomycetaceae bacterium | reverse complement strand
CACCGGTTTGCCGCCGACACCAGAAGAAGCGAAAGATTTCCTCAATGATACGCGTGAGGACAAAGAGGCGTTTCGTAATGTCGTTGAGCGGTTGCTTGCATCGCCACACTACGGTGAACGTATGGCGCAGCACTGGCTGGATGTCGTTCGCTATGCCGATTCCTCTGGGTTTGCAAATGATTTTGAACGTGGGAATGCATGGCGATATCGTGATTATGTCATTCGTGCCTTTCAGGACGACAAACC